>JAFYRC010000035.1 GCA_017547065.1 Tidjanibacter sp. | reverse complement strand
GGGCTTGGAGGAGCTGTCGGCAGCAACGCAGATTATGATTACCCCCTACCACCGATTCCGCATAATCGAGGGTCTGGTGACCAACTTCCATCAACCCAAGAGCACCTTATTGTTGCTCATCTCGGCCATAGTGGGCGAGAGTTGGAGGGATATGTATGCCTACGCAATGGACAACGGCTTCCGTTTCCTCTCCTACGGCGATAGTTCATTGCTCTTTGTGCCAAAGGTGGTATAACGTCACAAGTCGTATAACAAAAACACTATCTCAATGTCGCGTTTCTTACCCACATCTGCCAAAGAGGTCGAGGCTCTCGGCTGGGACTACATTGATGTAATCCTTTTTAGTGGTGATGCATACATAGACCACCCCTCGTTTGGTGTGGCCGTGATTGGCCGACTCTTGGAGGCCGAAGGTTACAGGGTGGCCATTGTGCCACAGCCCAACTGGAGGGACGATTTGAGGGATTTTAAGAAATTGGGTAAGCCAAGGCTCTTCTTCGGTGTGTCGGCCGGTTCGATGGACTCGATGGTCAACCACTACACCGCAGCCAAGCGACTCCGACACGACGACGCCTACACCCCAGGTGGTCAGGCAGGATTCCGTCCCGACTATGCCGTAACAAAATACACCAAGATTCTCAAAGAGCTCTACCCCCACACCCCCGTGGTGATTGGTGGTATTGAGGCCTCGTTGCGAAGGCTAACCCACTACGACTATTGGAGCGACACTCTTAAACCCTCCGTGCTTATTGAGAGCGGTGCCGACCTGCTGATGTATGGCATGGGCGACGTGAGCATTGTGGAGGTTGCCAAGGCCCTGAAAAATGGTTTCAACGCCAAGTTGTTGCGTAAGTTGCGCCAGGTGGCCTTTGTGGAGAGTGAGGACTATGTGAAAAAACTCCCCGCCGAGCAGACCATCGTGCTCAATAGTTTTGAGGCCTGCACCAAGAGTAAGCGTGCCTTTGGTGAGAACTTCACCAAGGTGGAGGTGGAGAGTAACCGCATGGAACAGAACAAGACCATCGTGGAGCAAGTGGGCGACAAGTGGGTGGTGATTAACCCTCCCCACGCACAAATCTCCACCGAGGAGCTCGATAGGAGTTTCGACTTGCCCTACACACGCCTACCTCACCCCCGATATAAGGACAAAACCATACCGGCCTACGAGATGATTAAGCACTCGGTGAATATTCACCGTGGTTGCTTTGGCGGATGTTCGTTCTGCACCATCTCGGCCCACCAGGGTAAGTTCATCACTTCGAGGAGCGAAAAGAGCATTTTGGCCGAGATTGAGAAGGTAAAACTCCTTCCCGACTTCAAGGGATACCTTTCGGACGTTGGTGGCCCTTCGGCCGATATGTATATGCTGGGAGGCAAAAACACCGAGCTGTGTAGGAAGTGTGTGCGCCCCTCGTGCCTGACGCCCAAGGTGTGCCCCAACCTCAACCGCGACCTTAAACCCCTACTGGACCTCTACCGCAAAGTGAGAGAGGTGAAGGGAATAAAGAGAGCTTTCATCGGTAGTGGCATACGATATGACATCCCCGACGACGGCGGACGATATATGAGGGAAGTGATTCTTCACCACACCTCCGGCAGGCTGAAAGTTGCCCCCGAGCACACCGAGCCCCACGTGTTGAAGTTGATGCGTAAACCGCCCTTTGAGGAGTTTGAAAAGTTGCACGCATTCTTCGGTAAGGTTTGTAGGGATAATGGCCTAAAATACCAGCTCATCCCCTATTTTATCTCCTCGCACCCCGGTTGCAAGGAGGAGGATATGAGAAAGTTATCAACAAAAGTGAGGGCTCTCAGGCTTATGACCGACCAGGTGCAGGACCTCACTCCAACCCCTATGACGCTATCCTCGGTGATGTTCTACACGGGCGAGAACCCATATACGGGCGAAAAGCTCTATGTTGCTAACACTTATGAGGCAAAGTGTCAACAAAAAAGTTACTTCTTTGGTGGCCCCCAAAAGAGCAACTCTACGAAAAAAACCGTACATTTGACGGATAGAAAAAAACGTAAATAACCCAACCGCACAATGGCAAACGAATATAACAACCGCAGGGATAACAATCGAGCAGCCTACAATGCTCTCACATCGGGCGAAGGCTCCAATGGTCACATTCCACCCCAGGCACTCGACTTGGAGGAGGCTGTGCTCGGTGCGCTGATGCTCGAAAAGGATGGTATTATCACCGTACAGGAGTATCTCACCGCCGACGCTTTTTACAGCGAGCAACACCGCATCGTCTTCAAGGCTATCGAGGAGCTCGCCACCGAGCTCAAACCCATCGACCTGCTGACCGTAACAGAGAAGCTCAAACAGCAGCGACAGCTCAAAGCTGTTGGTGGCGCACAATTTCTCGCCAAGCTGACACAGAAGGTTGCTTCGGCTTCCAACCTCGAATTCCACTCGACCATTGTAGCACAGAAGTTTGTGCAGAGGGAGCTCATCAGGGCTTCTGGCGAGATTCTCGCACGCTCCTACGACGAGAGCGAGGAGCTCTCCGACCTGCTGAACTTTGCCGAGCAGGAGATCTTCAAGGTGTCGGAAGGACACATCTCCAAAGAGGTGCAGAGTTCGAAGAACATCATGGGCAAGACCCTCGAAATGATTCAGGAGGCTGTGAAGAAGGGTGGAAAGATCAATGGTGTGCCCACGGGCTTCAAGGATCTCGACAAACTCACTCTCGGTTGGCAGCCCTCCGATATGATCATCATCGCAGCAAGGCCTTCAATGGGTAAGACCGCCTTTGTGCTCTCGATGGCACGCAACATTGCCGTGAACGAGGGTAAAGGTATTGCATTTTTCTCGTTGGAGATGAGCGCCACGCAGCTGATGATGCGTCTGCTGGTGGCAGAGTCGCAGCTTTCGAGTGCCGATGTAAGGAGTGGTCGTCTGACCACCGAGCAGTGGAATCACCTCGAACTTTCGGCCAAGCCCCTTGCCGAGGCCCCCATCTTTATCGACGATACCCCCGCACTGCCCGTGTCGGAGTTCCGTTCAAAGGTGCGTAAACTCAAAGCTCAGCACGACATCCAGCTTGTGATTATCGACTACCTCCAGCTTATGGCCGGTCCGAAGGACACCAAAGGCAATCGTGAGCAAGAGGTGGCATACATTTCTCGTACCCTCAAAGCGGTGGCCAAGGAGCTCAACATCCCCATCATCGCCCTCTCGCAGCTGAACCGTTCGGCGGAGGCTATGGGTGGTAGCAAACGTCCTCAGCTCTCCAACCTGCGTGAGTCGGGTGCTATTGAGCAGGACGCCGACATCGTTGCCTTCATCCACCGTCCCGAGTACTACGGACTCACCGAGATGGAGGACGGTACATCGACCGAAAACCTCGCCGAGCTCATCGTTGCCAAGCACCGTAACGGTGCCACCGACATCATCAAGATGAAGTTCCGCAAGGAGTTTGCACAGTTTAGCGACTTCGACCCGCTTGATGGCTCGCTCTATGGTGGCGACCGCGAGTTTGGTAGTTCGCTCGATGGTGGCGACAGCTTCGGAGGTGGCGACAGCTTCGGAGGTGGCGGTTTTGACGGCAGCGGCTTCGACGCCATGCCACCCTCGTCGGCAGGCCTCGACGGCTCGCAGGCACGTGGCACCGCAAGACCAACCTACGAGGACGCTCCATTCTAAAAAAAACACAACTCCACAACCAACACAGCTAACCCACAAACACACCACGCCTATGTTCACAAGGGTCTACACAAGCACCGTTATCGGTATCAACGCAATGACCGTGGAGGTCGAAGTAAATGTATCGGCCGGCATGGGTATGTTTCTGGTGGGTCTGCCCGACAATGCCGTAAGGGAGAGTCAGGAGCGCATCCGCTCGGCCTTTGAGAACTGCGGCCAGAGAATGGTGGGCAAGAAGATTGTGGTCAACCTGGCCCCTGCCGACCTCAAAAAAGAGGGTTCGTCGCTCGACCTTCCCATAGCTATTGCCATATTGGCCGCCACCGAGCAGTTGGATGCCGACAGTGTGGGTCGCTACGTTATGGCCGGCGAGTTGTCGCTCGACGGCAGTGTAAAGCCCATCAAAGGTGCACTTCCCATGGCCATTGAGGCGCTCAATAAGGGTTTCAAAGGTATGATTCTGCCACGCGAGAACGCCGAGGAGGCTGCCGTGGTGGAGGAGTTGGAGGTCATTGGCGTGAACACCCTTAGGGATGCTATCGATTTTCTGGCAGGTGCCAAGCCCATCGCCCCCACAAAGGTTACTACACAGGATATCTTCAACGAAAAGGCCAATCGTTATGCCGAGGACTTTGCCGACGTGAAGGGTCAGGCCTACGTTAAGAGGGCCTTGGAGGTGGCAGCCGCAGGTGGTCACAACATCATCATGGTGGGCGCACCAGGCTCGGGTAAGACTATGCTCGCACGCCGTATGCCAACCATTATGCCTCCTCTTACACTCGAAGAGGCTCTCGAAACAACCAAGATACACTCCGTAGCCGGTAAGCTCGGTACCGAGAAGGGACTACTCACACAGCGTCCCTTCCGTTCGCCACACCACATGGCTTCGGCTGTGGCAATGGTGGGTGGTGGCACCAATCCCCAGCCCGGTGAGATTTCGTTGGCCCACAATGGTATTCTCTTTCTCGACGAGCTACCCGAGTTTAGCGGTTCCATTTTGGAGGTTATGCGTCAGCCCTTGGAGGACAAGCAGGTGACCATCGCCAGGGCCAAGTATCGCATCTGCTACCCCACCAACTTTATGCTCGTGGCGGCAATGAACCCTTGTCCGTGTGGATATTATAATCACCCCACAAAGGAGTGTAGCTGTTCGCGCCACGCAATCAATCGCTATTTCAACAAAATATCCGGCCCGCTGATGGACCGCATCGATATACAGATTGAGGTCACCCCCGTGGAGTTGGGCGAGATGACCGACAACACACCCGCCGAGCCAAGTAGCGCAATCCGACAGAGGGTTGTGAAGGCCAGGGCTATACAGAGCGCAAGGTTTGAGGGTATCGAGGGAGTGTTTACCAATGCGATGATGAACAATGCTATGTTGAACGAGTTCTGCCCGTTGGACGAGGCCTGCACCACTCTGCTCGGTAGGGCTATGGAGCGACTTTCGCTCTCGGCCAGGGCCTACAACCGCATCGTGAAGGTGGCACGCACCATTGCCGACCTTGAAGGCTCGGAGCAGATTCAGGCCACACACATCGCCGAAGCTATCGGCTATCGCAACCTCGACCGCGACACCTGGGGAAATGCCTAGAAACAAAATATTCCGTCCTACCCTACCGCCATTCGTAAAGATTCTTCCACTCGTAGTGGTTGGAATTGTTGTGGGTGGCGCTGTGGATATTAGGTGGAGGGTGGCGGCCATTGGTGCGCTCATCTGCGCGGTGGTAGCGGTGGTGGTCAATAAGCGCAGGCCTCTGGCGGACATATACGCAGGAGTGGCGATTGTGTTGGCCGCAATGGCAACCACCACGCTCCGTACAACACCTACCGACCTTCCCTATGACCAACGCACCATTTGTACCGCCACGATAACCTCCATACCCACTCTGCAAGGCCACAGGCACAGGTGTGAGGCAAGAGTGGAGTGTGAGGGCAAGGTGCGCAAGGTAGAGCTACACGCCGACACGGCCCTGCACGCAAGATTGGGAGAGAAGGTTGCTCTACGCACCACTCTGCGCAAGATGCCAGAGGGAAGCTATGGTCGCCTGATGGAGCGCCGAGGTGTAAGCGGGCGTTGTTATGTAGACCGTGCGGAGGATTGGGCAGTTATAAACGAACATAGCGGAGGGCCCTCTCTTGCTGCTGTGAGGGCGCAGGAGTGGATGCTCCGCCGATTTAACCGTCTGGGGCTCACGGGCGACACAGAGGCTGTGTGTAAGGCAATGGCCTTCGGACACAAGGGCGAGATGAGCCAGAAGTTACGCATCAACTATTCTCGCGCGGGAGCCTCCCACTTGTTGGCCATATCGGGCCTTCACGTCGGTATTGTGGCAATGTTGGTGTGGGCCTTCTGCGTGTTAATGCCCCTTGCGGGACGACGCGGACACATTTGGCGCAACGTGGTGTGCTCGGTGGTGATGATTGGCTACGCCCTCGCCACGGGAGCTTCGCCCTCGGTGGTGAGAGCTACGTTGATGTTTTGCATCGCCCAAGTGGCACTGGCCGAAGGAGGAGGACGTTCGACACTCAACATACTGTGTGGTGCGCTGGCGGTGATGTTACTCGCCAACCCCAACAACCTCTACGATGTAAGTTTCACCCTCTCGGCGGTGGCTGTGGGAGGTATTCTCATAGGCTACGAGCCCCTGATGGATAGGGTGCAGACCAAGTGGAGGGGTGTGAATTGGGTGTGGGGCGTAGTAATCGTTGGACTTTGCTCCACACTTGCGACCCTACCACTGGTGGCCAACACCTTTGGTGTGGTGAGCCTGGTGGGTGTGGTGCTCAACCCCGTGGTTATCCTCACGGCCAATGTGATAGTGTTGGGTTCCATCGTGTGGGTGCTCCTACCATGGGAGCCACTAAGTGGCATTGTGAGGGCCATTGTGGGCGGAGCTGCCGAGTTGCAAAACAGGTGTGTGGAGGTAGTCAGCAGCTGGGAGTGGTCGGCCGTGGAGGTTAGCCTTCCCGATTGGCTCACGGCGGTGTGCTATGTGGCTGTGGCGGTGTTGATTGCCATGCTTCCCGCCATCAAAAACGAAAAACGAATATGGAAAGAGAAGAGATAGAGTTGCTCCGAAGCGACTCCCTACGACAAGAGATTGAGAGTAACATCGAGCGCAACCCCACGGAGATTGCACTCGACAAGCGCCTGCAACACCCTCGTGAGGTGGCCTCGCAGGTGAAGTACCTCCAAAGGGCACGCAAGAAATTGCCCTCCTACTATGCCGTGCGAGCAATCCTTCCCTCGCTTGCCTTCGAGCAGTCGAGTAGTGAGGAGTGTGCCGCCCACAAGGAGTATGAGGGGCAGTTGGCTGTAGATATGACCTGCGGACTGGGTGTGGACTCTCTCTACCTCTCGCGTCGCTTTGAGCGTGTGGTGGCCATTGAGCACAACCCCGAACTGGCCGAAATCACGCGACACAACCTCGCTCTCCTGGGGGCACACAACGTAGAGGTTGTGTGTGGTTCGTCGGAGGAGTACGTTGCTTCGCTCGAAAGAGCCGACCTCATCTATGCCGACCCCGACCGACGCAATGCCGAGGGTCGCAAGATGGTATGCTTGGACGACTGCTCTCCCAACATCGCCGCCCTACTCCCAATGCTCAAAACCAAAGCCGAGAGGCTCTGCGTAAAACTCTCGCCAATGTTTGACACCACGGAGGCCCTGAGGGCCTTTGGCGAGGGTGCAAGTGTGGAAGTGGTGTCGCTCGGTGGCGAATGCAAGGAGGTACTCGTCGATTGGCAAAGGGGACGCACGGGTGGCACAATCAAGGCCACAGCCCTCAGCGTGGGCTCCTACTCAATTGCCGTGGGCGAGGAGCACAGAACAACCTCTGTTCCATTTGATCCCAGTGCCTACCGCTACATTGTGGTGCCCGACGCGGCCCTGCGCAAGGCGTCGCTCGTGGGGGCGTGGTGCGAGAGTTGCGGGTTGGACAACCACGGTAGTTATGGTTTTGCCACCACCCTACCCAGTGGTCCACTGATGGGGCACTGCTATGAGATTGAGGCCATACATCCCTATCGTCCCAAGGAACTCAAACGCATAATTTCCAAGAAGATTGAGCTCATACGCCACGGATTTCCTCACCCATCGGCCACCATTTGCAAAGCCCTCGGAGTGAAGGAGGGTGCCGGCGAGAAGTGGGCCTTTGCCGAAATTGACCACTCGCTTTGGGCAATTCGCCTAAAATAGGTAACTTTGTAGCACAACAAAACGAAAACCAATAAAACACCAGAAGGAACAATGGGTAATTTCAAAGAAGATATTGCAAAGGTAGAGGCCTTTGTGTTTGACGTGGACGGCGTGTTTACCGACGGAGGTATCATCCCCCTGGCCAACGGCGACTTCATCCGCAAGTACAACGCCAAGGACGGCTATGCTGTGGCCTATGCAGTGAAGCACGGCTACAAGGTGATCATCATCAGCGGTGGTAGGGGCGAAACACTCGCCAAGCGTTTCCGCCACCTCAACGTGAGCGAGCTCCACATCGACGTGAGCGACAAGCTCGGTTGCCTCAACGAGATTATCGAGCGTAACGGTTTCAACCGCGAGAACGTACTCTTTATGGGCGACGACATTCCCGACTTGGAGTGTATGCGTTCGGTGGGTCTTCCTGTGGCTCCTGCCGATGCGGCGTGGGAGTGCATCGAGGCTTCGCGTTATGTGTCGGAGTTTGCCGGCGGTAAGGGTTGCGTAAGGGACATCATCGAGCAGGTATTGCGTGCCCACGGCGTGTGGGCCAAGGACTCCGAGGGTGTAACTTGTAGCAAGGACGTTGTGTCGGCCTAAGCGACATTGGGCATAAAGAACAAACAAGCCGTAGACTCAAAAGTCTACGGCTTGTTGTTTATGGTTAGAGTGACACCCTAACGGCCAACAAAGAGCCTAACAATGTCGTTCCACGTTGCATAAATCATCAACGCAAACAGCAGGGCCATACCCACCATTTGGGCATACATCAGCACCTTATCGCTCGGTTTGCGGCGAGTGATGACCTCAATGAGAAGGAACAAAACATGGCCGCCGTCCAGAGCCGGAATGGGCAATACGTTCATCACAGCAAAGATCACAGACAAGAGGGCCGTAATCTTCCAGAAGTGTTCCCAATTCCATTCGTTGGGGAATATGCTACCAATAGATATTGGGCCACCCAGGGCCTTATACATCTCGGTCTTGGGCTGAACAATCATTTTGAGCTGTTTCCAATAGTCGCTCATCTCCTCGCTCACCCTCTGTGCTCCGCGGGGCAGAGCTTGCCAGAAGTTGTAGGTACGCGAACGCACGGGGATATACTGCGCCGAGTTGAGTCCGATACCAATCTTACCATCGGCATCAACGGCAACCTCCGCCTGCACAATCTCCTCGCCCCTACGGACGCTAACGTTCACCGTCTTGC
>JAFYRC010000279.1 GCA_017547065.1 Tidjanibacter sp. | reverse complement strand
CCACAGCCATATTGCTCAACAGCGTGAAGGTGGTCATCGTGCCCACATTGGCACCCAGCATTGCGCCAACAACCACCGAGGCCATAGCCGTGGGCATAAAGACGCACATCATCACGCCCTGGCTGACCACCTCGCTCACTCCGAGCGACATCAGCAAAAGGTAGAGAGCCGCGCTCACAACGATCTGAAAAGCAAGCAGTCCCGCGTGAATCTTACGCAAGCGCAACTCCTTAACCTTCACCCTCGTGAAGGTAATAAAGAGCATTGACGCAATCAGCCACGGCGAGAGGAATTGCAGTTCGCCCACCCAGCGGTGAAACAAAATGCCGATGACCATAGCCACCGGCATTGCGTATGTTTTGAACTTTTGATTCATACAGAGTTAAAACTATTTCTGACGAAAGTAGATTTGCATAGGCACGCCGCAGAAATCCCAGTGTTCCCTAATCTTATTCTCCAAGAATCGGCGATAGTGGTCGCGGATATACTGGGGAAGGTTTACAAAAAATGCAAACGAAGGCGACACGGTGGGCAGCTGGGTTACATACTTAATGCGGATGTATTTACCCTTGGTCATGGGAGGAGGAGTCTCCTCAATGATGGGCAACAAGAACTCGTTGAGCTCGCTGGTGGGGATACGGCGATTGCGAGCCTCATATACCCTAACGGCTGTCTGCAACACCTCCATAATGCGCTGTTTGTTGATCACCGAAGTGAAGATGATGGGCACATCGTTGAAAGGTGCGAGCTTGGCTTGGAGAGCCTCTTTCCACTCCTTCATGGTGTTGTTGCTCTTCTCGATGAGATCCCACTTGTTGACCACAATCACACATCCCTTCTTATTGCGCACGATGATCGAGAAGATGTTCATGTCCTGCGACTCGATACCCTGGCGAGCATCCAACATCAGCACGCACACGTCGCTATTCTCGATGGCCCTGATGGAGCGCATCACCGAGTAGAACTCGAGATCCTCAGTAACCTTGCCCTTCTTACGCAGACCGGCAGTGTCCACAAGGTAGAAGTCGAGGCCATATTTGTTATAGCGGGTGTTGATACTAACGCGAGTGGTACCTGCAATGTTGGTCACGATATTACGCTCGGTACCCAACAGAGCGTTGGTGAGCGACGATTTACCCACGTTGGGGCGACCTACGATGGTGATGCGGGGCAACTCCTCCTCCACCTCGGGCTTATCCTCGGGAAGAAGCGACACGATGGTGTCCATCAAATCACCCGTACCGCTACCGCTCATCGAGCTGATGCAGAAGGGATCACCAAGGCCAAGAGCATAGAACTCGTTGGAGCCATAGATGAGATCGTAGTTGTCGACCTTGTTCACAACCAAGAGGGTTTTCTTCTTGCTACGGCGCAACACATCGGCCACCATCTGGTCGAGGTCGGTAATGCCGGTGGAAACCTCCACCATGAAGAGGATAACGTCAGCCTCGTCGATTGCGAGGTGAACTTGTTTGCGAATCTCCTCCTCAAAGGCGTCGTCGCTACCCACGGAATAGCCACCCGTGTCGATGAGCGAAAACTCCCTGCCGTTCCAATCGGTCTTACCATAGTGACGGTCGCGAGTGGTACCCGCAGTGGAGTCCACAATCGCCTGACGCATACCTACAAGGCGGTTGAAAAAGGTGCTTTTGCCCACGTTGGGGCGACCTACTATTGCTACTAAACTCATAATCTTTTCGTTAAATTCGGGTGCAAAGATAACGAACTTTGACGAAATTCGTATACCGAAGGTATATTTTTGCATTATTTATGCTACCTTTGGGGCGTAAAACAAGGTGTTTAATCAGAAATATAGACAAGATCATGAAAAAAATTCTACTCGCAATAGCAGTTGCTACCCTCTCCATTAGCAGCGCAATGGCAGGTGATGGATTGCTCGGTTTCCTCAACGTGGGCGGACGCCTCGGTATCATATCGTCGAGCCAGCAGTTGCCAACCACAACTGACGGTATCAAGGATATCATCTCGGCCGAGGGTACGGGTTGGACTGGTAACGTCTTCGCACGCATCAATCTCCCCAAACTGCCCCTCTACATCCAGCCCGAGTTGCAGTACACCAACTCCAAAATTCCTTCGATTAAGGACGTGATTGACAAGCCCGTAACTCATCGCTACATCGACCTCCCCGTGTTGGTTGGTGCCGAGTTTGGCCTTGGCGACCTGGTGAGCGTGAGGGTAAATGCAGGCCCCGTGTTCCCCGTTGCCGAAGAGAAGGGCTTCAAGGATCTCACCAAGGAGGATTTCGTCAATGCGTGGGAGAGTTTCAAGGCCGACAAGCAGATGACTTGGACCGCAGGTTTGGGCTTGAAAGTGCTCGGAATTATTGCCGAGGTGCGCTACAATGGTAATTTTGGTGGCGACACCAAGATTATTGACGGAGTGAGCATCAACAGCCAGCCCACAAGCTGGAATATGAGCGTCGGTGTAATGTTCTAAACCGCCTCCGCAACACTCATTTTCGCCAAAAGTTACAACTCTCCGGAGAGGTTAGACTACTTCTTCGGAGAGTTATTTTTTTATTTTTTAACACTTCATGCGAAAATAGTTTGCAAAAGAGATACACTTTTAAGGAAAAGTTCATATCTTTGTCGTGTATAGCACACAAGGTGTGTGCTGTGTTCGTACCCAAAAGAAAACAAGTTAAACCTAAAATATTTTTTGTTATGAAAAAATTTCTTCTCGCAATGGCAGTGCTGGTAATGGGTATTGCTACCGTTAATGCACAGAGCCACAAATGGTTCTGGTTTGGTCCCAAAGCCGGTTTGACCTCCGTTTCTGAGAATTTTGACCTGACTGCAGACAATGTGCAGAACATTTGGGACAACGCCGTTGGTTACAACGCAGGTTTGATGTTCCGTTTGAACGTTCCTATGGGCATCTTCTCGCTCCACTTGCAGCCCGAGTTGATGTACAACTGGACTAAAGGCACTTTCAAAAACGACAAATTTGATGTTAGCAAAGTAACCGTTAACCAGTTTAGCATCCCCGTATTGGCTGGTGCAGGTCTCGACCTCGGTTTGTTCAACGCTCGCGTTCAGGCTGGTCCCGTTGTTCAGTTCAACTCCAACGCTGCACTCGCAGGTGCTGCTAAACCCGAGGGTATCAACTGGAACGATGTTTCCTACACTTGGGCAGCAGGCGTAGGTATCGACCTGTTCAACTTCATCATGGTTGACTTCCGCTACATCGGTGGTTGGAACGAGGAGCCCACTTCGTTTGGCGAGCTCTTCAACTTCGATAACATCAACAAGGAGACCAACACTTGGTACGTTTCTCTTGGTGTAATGTTCTAATCTGTGCCGTAAGCATTTATGGCAGAGAGGAACATAACCATCGAAGGTATTGAACTTCTCGACTTTTATGGGGTCGCAAATTCTAATTTTAACAGAATTTGCGACCTCTTTCCTAAACTGAAAATCGTTGCCCGAGGCAACGCTATCAAGGCAATTGGTACCGAGGAGGAGATAGCTCGTTTGGAGGGCCGAGTGGTGGCCCTCGGGGAGTACTATGGCAAGTATGGACACATTTCGCCCAGCGTAATCAACCAGATTTTCCAGGGCGGACTGCCCGAAGAGGGAAGCATTATGCCTGCCGACGTGATTGTCTATGGCAACAACGGACTCATCGTCAAGGCACGCACCGAGAATCAGCGCAAGCTCGTGGAGCTCTACAAGCAAAACGACCTGCTGTTTGCGGTGGGCCCTGCGGGTAGTGGTAAGACCTACACCGCCATTGCCCTCGCCGTGGGTGCACTGAAAAACAAGGAGGTCAAGCGTATCATCCTCACTCGCCCCGCGGTGGAGGCTGGCGAGCGCTTGGGTTTCCTGCCGGGCGACCTGAAAGAGAAGTTGGACCCCTATTTGCAACCACTCTACGACGCTCTGAACGATATGATTCCGCCCGCCAAGTTGCAAAAATTCTTGGAGGAGGGTGTGGTGCAGATTGCACCGCTGGCCTACATGAGAGGACGTACGTTGGACAACGCCTTCGTCATTCTCGACGAGGCGCAGAACACAACTCTTCCGCAGATTAAGATGTTCCTCACCCGTATGGGCCGCAATGCGAAGTTTATCGTTACGGGCGACCTCACACAGGTGGACCTTCCACGCAAGAGCGACTCCGGCTTGGGTAGTGCTTTGGAGCTGTTGAGCGGAGTGGATGGAATAGGAATTGTAAGATTCTCGGGTAAGGACATCATCCGCCACGCCTTGGTGAGCCGCATCGTGAAGGCTTTCGACGGCCACGAGGGTGTTCATTCGCAGGAAGACGAGGAGGACAACAACACAGACAACAACTAAAAAACACATAAAGACCTATGAATAAGAATATCGCAGAACTCGCACCACAGCGAGTATGGAAAAACTTTGCAGGACTCACACAGTGTCCCCGCCCTTCGCACAACGAGGAGGCAGCAAGGAAATACATCATCGACTTTGTGGAGAAGCTCGGCTTGGACTACACTCTCGATGAGGCTCTCAACATTATCGTTCGCAAACCCGCGACCGCAGGTATGGAGAACCGCAAGACCATCGTTTTGCAGGCCCACGTTGATATGGTGCCCCAGAAGAACTCCGACAAGGTGTTCAACTTCGACACCGACGCTATTCAGGCCTACATTGATGGCGACTGGGTGACTGCCGATGGCACAACACTCGGTGCCGACAACGGTATCGGTTTGGCAGCAATCATGGCAGTATTGGAGGCTACCGACCTCGTACACGGCCCCATTGAGGCACTCTTCACCGCCACCGAGGAGACCGGTATGGACGGCGCTATGGGCCTCAAACCCGGCGAGTTGAAGGGCGAGATTATGCTCAACCTCGACTCCGAGACCGAGGGCGAGTTGTATGTTGGTTGCGCAGGCGGTCTGGACTTCAACGCCACACTCCGCTATGGCACCGGCCGCATCTTGAAGAGCGATTTCAGTGGTTACAGGCTCGAGGTTAAGGGCTTGAAGGGTGGTCACTCGGGTATGGAGATTATCCTCCAGAGGGCCAACGCCAACAAACTCTTGTGCCGCTTCCTGAAAAACACCATGGACAAATATGGCGTGCTGTTGTGCAACATCGATGGCGGTGGCTTGCGTAACGCTATTCCCAGGGAGGCATTCGCTACCGTGGCTGTATTGAAACAGTATGAGAAAAAATTCCTCTCGGCCGTAAAGAGGTTTGAGAAGATCTACAAAGAGGAGTTCAAGGGCATTGAGGACAGCATTTCGTTCAAGGCCGTGGGCGTGAAGTGCCCCAGCAAGTGCATCGACATCTTCGACACCCAGGACCTCATCGACGCAGTGGTTGGTTGCCCCAATGGCGTGGCCAAAATGAGCCCCTCGATGGCTGGCCTCGTGCAGACCTCCAACAACCTCGCAAGGGTGGTATCGGAGAAGGGTAAGTTTACCGTTTTGAGCTTGTTGCGTAGCTCGGTACGCTCGGAGAAAGAGGACCTCGCATTGCAGATGAAGACCATCTTCGAGATGGCCGGCGCAACCGTGAAACTCACCGGTGGCTACGACGGCTGGAACCCCAACCCCGACTCGGCTATCCTGCACACCATGAAGGAGGGTTACAAGGCTCTCTATGGCAAGGAGCCCGCAGTTATGGCAATCCACGCAGGTTTGGAGTGTGGTATCATTGGCGGTGTCTATCCCAAGATGGATATGATCTCGTTTGGCCCCACCATCTGCTACCCCCACTCGCCCGACGAGAAGGTTAACATTGTCTCGGTGGAGAAGTTCTGGAACTACCTCTGCTACACACTCAAACACGCACCCGAAAAATAGAATAAATGAGTCAGAACAACCGATGGTTGGCAGTTGTCAATCTGCTTTCAGGCAGTGGCAAATGCGGCCGTGATTGGGATAAAATAGCCCAAATGCTCTACTCCAAAGGCATTGAGTTCGACACCGTGTTTACGGGTCACCGTTTCCACGCTATCGAGCTTGTGCGCAGGGGTATTGAGGAAGATGGATACAGAAACCTTATTGCTGTGGGTGGCGATGGTACCATCCATGAGGTTGCCAATGGTATTCTCACCCAACATTGTGTGCCTTCTACGGAGGTGCGCATGGGTGTGATTGCCATGGGTACCGGCAACGACTGGGTTCGCACCTATGGCATTCCCTCCGACTACGAGAAGGCGGTGGATGTGATTGCCGCAGGTAAGAGTTTCACTCAGGACGTCGTGAAGGCCACCTACGTTGGTCGCAGTGGCTCGGAGGAGAGTCGCTACTGCGTGAACGTATCGGGCGCCGGAATGGATGCCGCCGTGAACCTGAAAGTGTGCCAAATGAAGGATAAGGGCAAGAATGGTAAGTTGGCCTATATGATGCAACTCGCCAAGTCTGTCTTTGGCTACAAGTCGTGCAACATGGCTGTGAGCGTGAACGGCGAGAAGGTGCGCGAGGGCATGATTATGAGCGTGGCTATTGGCATCGGCCAGTACAACGGTAGCGGTATGAGGCAGTTGCCACTTTCGACTGCCGACGACGGCCTGATGGACTGCACCGTGATTGACACGATGTCGGCTCCGAAGATTGCCTCCGTTGTGGGCAGGCTCTACGATGGTAAGATCTACTCCGTGAACAAGGTGCACCACCACCAGGGTCGCGTTGTAGAGGTGAGTGCCAGCGAAGTGCGCGAAGTGGAGGTTGATGGCGAGCCATTGGGTACCACTCCCGTGCGCTATGAGATTGAGGACAAGAGGTTGACTATTCTCGTTCCCTAATCGGCACGCAGACAAATAGAATGTAAAAAGAGAACCGCCCTGGGCGGATCTCATTTTTTTGCATCCGTATTCCTACGGGCGATTATTTGATTGTCATCTCGTCCAAGAGGTAACCTGCGCCTCCAATCTTGTCAATCACAAAGAGAACATAACGGATGTCTACCGAAATGTTGCGACAAATCTCCGCGTCGTAGTCGAGGTCGCTCATTGTGCTCACCCATGTGCGGTCGAAGTTG
>JAFYRC010000278.1 GCA_017547065.1 Tidjanibacter sp. | reverse complement strand
ACCGATTGCCAAGTAGTGGCCGGTGATGTCCCACACGTCGAGAGCCAACTTGTCGCCTGCGGCAGCAGCAATGCTAACATCTTTAGCCGTGAGTTTCTCACGCTCGATTTTGCGCAACAGACTAGGGGTTGCGGTGTCGTCAATCAGACGCAGAGCGGTACGGCGGATACCGGTAGCCGAGCAATAGGACTCCAAGCAACCACACTTGCCGCAACCACAGCTACGACCGTTAGGCTCAACAACAATGTGACCCAACTCGCCAGCAAAGCTGTTGTGGCCATAAACAATGTCGCCATTGCTTACAAAACCACTACCCAAACCGGTACCAAGGGTAATCTCCACAAGGTCTTTCTTTTTGAGCGACTTACCACCACCATAGTGGAGCTCGCCAAGAGCAGCAGCATTAGCGTCGTTGGTCATAGCGATAGCCTTGATGGCGGGATAGTGCTTTTTCAGAAGGCGAACAACCTCGCAACGGTTCTGCTTCTCGAAGTCGCCGAGCACCTCTTTCGAGGGTTTGTTGCGATCTTTCCAGGTGAGGTTGGCAGCGTTGAGGATTGCACCCTTGTAGTAGTGTGCGTTGGGTGCGCCGATACCGATACCTGCAACAACACACTCCTCGGGAGCAGTGGCAATGAGACGGTCGATTGCAGCATAAAGAAGATCCATGTACTCGTCGAAGAATACGGGACCCTCCTCAGAGGTAGAACGCTGGGTGTGGAAATCGGTACGTGCAAGGCTGTTACCCTCGCGGTCGACAAGACCAAGTACGGTGTTGGTGCCACCAACATCAACACCAATGGTGAGTTGTTTTTTCATTCTGATATGTGTAATTTTAGTTTGTTGTTCCCAAAAGGAGTGTTCAAAAATAGGTTATTTTGCTGAAATCACAAAGTAAAAACGTATATTTGCACAAAATATTCCCACACAAATCTATGTACACTCTCTCCGAACTTCAAAAAGCGGTGGCAAACTACATGAACCACCTCGACGTGGACGGCGATCCCCACAGCCTCTATGAGCCCATTGCCTACTCGATTAGCGCAGGTGGCAAGCGCATACGCCCAATGCTCACCGTGTTGGCCTGCAACATTTTCTCGGACAATGCCCTCCAAGCCCTGCCCGCAGCAGCTGCCCTTGAAGTGTTCCACACCTTCACACTACTCCACGACGACATCATGGACAACGCGCCCACACGCAGGGGTAAACCATCTGTATATGGCAAATGGGGAGCCAACGCCGCAATCCTGTCGGGAGATGCAATGATGATCTACTCCTACAAGCTTCTCCAACAGACCCCCGTGGAGTTCTTGCCCGCGGTGTTGGGTTGCTTCAACTACACTGCCATGACCGTGTGTGAGGGTCAGCAGTGCGACATGAACTTCGAGAAAAGGGAGGATGTGTCGATGGAGGAGTATATGGATATGATCAACAAGAAGACCGCAGCCCTGCTTGCCGGCTCCACCATCATTGGCGCCATTCAGGGCGGTGCCGACCCACAGAATAGACAACACCTCTTTGTGTTTGCAACCGAGCTTGGCCTTGCCTTCCAGTTGCAGGACGACCTCCTGGATGCCTACGGCACCGAAGAGAAGCTTGGCAAACCCATTGGTGGCGACATCTTGGAGGCCAAGAAGAGTTTTCTGCTCCTGGCTGCACTGCAACGTGCCGACGTCAACCAAAAGGGAGAAATTCTTGCCATCCTGAAAGACAACACAATGGCTCCTGCCGACAAAATCAGCAGGGTGCTGGCACTCTACAACACACTGGGCGTGAAGGAGATGGCCGAGGCAAAAATTAACGAACACTTCAACAAAGCCATGGAGGCGCTCGACTCTCTCGACGCCGAAGCAGAGAGGGTTGCCCCCCTGCGAGAGTTAGCCCTCGGACTGCTCGGTCGAAACAAGTAATCGCCCCACTAAAACAGCCAACAATCACTTCGTCTATGATAAGAAGAGAAGATATAGAAATAATGGCTCCGTGCGGAAGCTATGACGCTCTGCACGCCGCTATCAATGCCGGTGCCGACTCCATCTATTTTGGTGTGGGTCAGCTCAATATGCGCTCGGCTTCGGCCGCCAACTTCACCCTCGACGATCTGGCAAAAATCGTTGCCATCGCCCACGACCATGGCGTGAAGGCCTACCTTACGGTCAACACTGTGGTCTATGAGGAGGAGATCGATACACTCCACACACTGCTCGACAAGGCTGCCGCCGAGAAGGTCGACGCAGTGATTGTGAGCGACCAGGCCGCAATCCTCTATGCCCGCAGCGTAGGCTTGGAGGTGCACATCTCCACCCAGTTGAGCATCAGCAACTCCGAGACCGTGAAGTTCTACTCGCAGTGGGCCGACACGGTTGTGCTCGCCAGGGAGCTCTCCTTGGAGCAGGTGGCAAAGGTGAGCCGCCGCATCGAGGAGGAAAACATCTGTGGCCCCGGTGGCGAGAAGGTGAAAATCGAGATGTTTGCCCACGGCGCACTCTGCATGAGCGTGAGTGGCAAGTGTTTCCTTTCACTCCACTCTACAGGCTGCTCGGCCAACAGGGGCGCGTGCAGGCAGATTTGCCGCCACTCCTACAAGCTCGTAAACCGCGACACGGGCGAAGAGCTACACACCGACGGCACATACCTACTGTCGCCCAAAGACCTCTGCACAATCGACTTCCTCGACCGCTTTGTGGAGGCAGGCGTGAGGGTGCTCAAAATTGAAGGCAGGGCCCGACCCGCAGAGTATGTCAAGAGGGTTGTGGAGTGTTACGATAGGGCCCTAAGGGCTATCGAGCATGGCTCGTTTACACCCGAAAGGGTTGCAAAATGGAAGGAGGAACTCTCCACTGTATTCAACAGGGGCTACTGGGGTGGATACTACCTCAACTCGCCCATTGTGGAGTTGAGCAAAAACTATGGTAGCTCGGCCAGCGTAAAGAAGGTTTACGTGGGCCGTGTGACCAATGTTTTCAAGAAAGCAAAGGTGGGTGAGATTTTGATTGAGGCATCGCCCTTGGAGCTGGGACGCAAGGTGCTTATCTCAGGCGAAACCACTGGCGCTGTGGAGTTTAAGCCCGAGCAGATCTGGGTCGACGAACGCCCCGTCGAGGTAGCATTGCAGGGCCGTAAGTGCTCGGTGAAGTTGCCCCAACAAATCCACCGCGGCGACCGACTCTACAAATATGTTCCCACCGAGGAGGTGTAGAAAAAACGACACACACTAGAGCACTTTTGAGGGCGCAAATCAGCCCCACGGAAGTGACCGATTTAGGCAGACGAGAAGAGAAACTTTCCTCGTCTGCTTTTGTTTTGCACCACCCTCCACGCAGAGGGTCAGAAAGTTTCACAATAAAAAAACAAAGTTTTTATTGGGCTGGTGGTGTATTATTCGAAAAAATAAATATCTTTGTAGCGTAGTTTGCCCTTTTTGTAGGGCGGTAGAACAGAAAAACAAAACAAACTAACAACAAATAACACGTTTAATTAATTCCAAATTCAAAGTTATGAAAAAACTTTTTATGATTTTGTCGGTTGTTGGCGTTATGAGCTTTGCAACCGTTAACGTTTACGCACAGGAGCCCGAAGTAGCTGCTACCGAGCAGGTTGCAGAGGAGGCAGTTGAGGCAGAGGCTGTAGCCCCCGCTATCGACGAGGAGACCGAGATCGCAGGTGTTCCTTTCCACCAGGCACTCAAACAGAAATTTATCGAGGGTGGTGTATTCTGGATGACCCCCGTGTTGCTCTGCTTGATCATCGGTTTGGCAGTAGCAATCGAGCGTATCCTCTACCTCTCGTTCTCGAAAATCAACACCAAGAAGTTCATCACCAAATTTGAGGAGGCTCTCAACAACGGTGGCATCGAGGCTGCAAAAGAGGTTGCTCGCAGCAACAAGGGTCCCGTAGCAAGCATCTACTACCAGGGCGCACTCCGCTACCACGAGGGTTTGGATGTTGTTGAGAAGACTGTTGCTTCGTACGGTTCGGTACAGACCGGTTTGATGGAGAGCGGTTTGAGCTGGATCAACTTGTTCATCGCATTGAGCCCTTCGTTGGGTTTCATGGGTACCGTAGTAGGTATGATCGAGGCATTCGACCAGATTCAGGCAGCAGGTGAGGTTTCGGCAACCCTCGTTGCAGGTGGTATCAAGGTTGCACTGTTGACCACCCTCGCAGGTCTTATCGCTGCAGTTATTCTCCAGTTGTTCTACAACTACATTCTTAACCTGATTGACTCCGCTGTTGTTGAGTTGGAGGATTCGTCGATC
The DNA here is from genome assembly GCA_017547065.1 of Tidjanibacter sp. GTDB lineage: Bacteria > Bacteroidota > Bacteroidia > Bacteroidales > Rikenellaceae > Tidjanibacter. Next base: position 2,037 of record JAFYRC010000278.1, on the reverse strand, counting down.
ACTCTCGTTGACATCTTGACCGACTACAGCAAGAAATAATCAACCCGTTCATTAACTAAAATTAAAAATTGACAGACTATGAAATGGGTTAAATATGTAGAATACGTACTCTTCGCAATCACCATCGTGTGCCTTGCGTCGCTCTTCTTCCTTCCGAAGGTTGCCCACATGGGTGATATGCACGCAGACTGCGAGTGGATTTTGTGGTGGTTGTACGGCATTGTGGCTATCGGTATTGTAGCCGCTCTGCTCTCGCCTATCAAGAACATGATCACCAACCCCAAGGCTGCTTTGAAAACTCTCATCGGTCTTGTGGTAGCCGTTGCTGTTATCGGTGGCTGCTACGCTCTGTCGAGCGCTGCTCCCGTGCCCAACTCGGCTGGTGGTTTCTTCGAGGACGCCTTCGAGTTGAAGTTTACCGACACCGTTCTTTACCTTGCTTACTTGGTATTGGGTGTTAGCATTCTTTCGATCCTCGCCGGCTCGTTCAAGAGTGCCATTAAATAAACTTACACCATATTAATAAAAGGAGATTGTAATATGGCAAGAAAGACACCGGAAATTAACGCCAGCTCAATGGCTGATGTTGCGTTCTTGCTCCTTATCTTCTTCCTTGTAGCAACAACCATGGACATCGACTCGGGTCTGAACCGCGTGCTTCCTCCCTGGAGTGACAAGCAGCAGGATGCACCCGACATCAAGGAGCGAAACCTGATGTTTGTTCACGTGAACAAGTATGACCAGATTGCTGTACAGGGCGAGGTGATCGACATCACCATGTTGAAGGAAAGGACCAAAGAGTTCGTACTCAACCGTGCAGATGACGCTAATATGCCCGAAAAGGAGATGAAGAAGATTGATCTCATCGGCGAGTATCCGGTCAGCAAAGGTGTGGTTTCACTCCAGAATGACCGTGCTACAAGCTATGAGATGTATATCAAAGTACAGAACGAACTTACTCGCGCTTTCAACGAAATTCGTGACGAGCTCAGCAAGGCCCACTTCGGTAGGGTATTCGCAGAGTTGGAGAAGCACCAGCAGGACGCTATCGTGGACGCTGTGCCCTTGAAGATTTCGGAGGCCGAGCCTCAAAACATTAAATAAGGACTATGGCAGTAATTAGGAAAAAAGAGAAAAAAGAGATCGGTCAGATTTCGACCTCGTCGCTTCCCGATATTGTCTTCATGATTCTCTTCTTCTTCATGGTTTCGACCTCGATGAAGGAGACCGAATTGGTTGTCCAGTTCAAGGCACCGGAGGCTACCGAGATTCAGAAACTCGAGAATAAGTCGTTGGTAAGTTACATCTATGTTGGTCCTCCTGTAGCTTCGTTGCAGGCCAAGTTTGGCCAGGCTCCCAAGTTGCAGTTAAACAACACTTTCAGCGATCCCGAGCAGATTGGTCAGTTTGTGGCTTCGGAGAAGGATAACCTCAATGAGGCAGACCGCAATAAGATGACCGTTTGTATCAAGGCTGATAAGGAGACTCGTATGGGTATCATCACTGATGTAAAACAGGAGCTTCGTAAAGCAGAGGCCTACAAGGTGAGCTACGCTGCAAACAAAGCAGCAGGCAACTACCGCTACTAGTAGACCGCAAGCATAATCAGAAAAGTGAGGGCTTCCCAATCGGGAGGCCCTCACTGCAGCGGCGCTGTTCGCAGTTGCGATTTTGTGCCTGTCCAGAGAGAGCGTGTTTATTTACTTCAATTTCTAAAGGAGAGCCAATATGACGAAATCCCCGGCTTCCAAATGGATTACAAAATTCATATGCTTTCTGCTGGCGATGCTGCTGTTTTTGTCAGCAGTGGCCTATATCGTCGACCCCTTTATGCAGTTCCGGGTCAAGGACAATGCCTATTTCCTCCAGGAGTGGTATGTCAGCGGCGGCCTGATTAAGAATTATGATTACGACACCTTGATTTTAGGATCGTCGGTAACCCAGAATTTCAATATGGACGTTTTCCGGCAGGAGTTGGGGGTGAAGCCCCTGCACGTTGGCCTGGGTGCTATGACCACGGTAGAACTGGCTGAACTT
>JAFYRC010000277.1 GCA_017547065.1 Tidjanibacter sp. | reverse complement strand
TGTTGGCTATTGTTTCGGCCGAACGTGTTTGTATGGCTTGTCGATAGAAATCGGAGTTTGAGTGTTCCTTGCAGACCTTGCGAGCCTGTTGGTGTTTTTCGCTGTCGCTACTCCATTGGCATAGACCTCTCACTCTCAAAAAATCCTCATAGTCGGCCAATAGTTCTTGAAGACTTGCACGGGCCACGTTGAGCAGTTTAAGTTCTGTTTCGGTTGATGTTGTGGAGGCACACTCGCCTTCGGCAATGTTTTGCTTGCCTGAACGAGCAGCTTGTATCATTTGATCTATGGTGCGGTCTTTTGCATCAAGGAATTTGTGCGCAAAGAAGTAGGTTATGTCATAGATGCACTCTGCTTTCTGATAGGCTATCAGATTACGATAGTTATTCTTCTGTGGCAGAAAATTCGACTGTTCCATAACAATGCTTTTCCACAAAGATAATACATCGCCCCAACTCCCACAATAGTTTCATTACTTTTCCCCTTTTTCCCTTTCTGCCCTTTCTGCTCTTTCTGCTCTTTCTGCTCTTTCTTGCCCTCCCCTAAAAAACAACAAAGGGCCACCCCTTTGTGGGGCAGCCCTTGTGCTGAAAAAGTTTATGCTAAGACTACTATTTGTAGGTGTAGCTGATTGAGAAGAGGTTGATACCACTGTTACCACTGTAGATATAAATCTTCGAGCCAGCAACTGCGGTAGTGCAATCCACTTCAAAGATGGCGGGAGCCTGGGTTTTGTCGGGAGTGTCGAACGAAGCAACCTCGGTGCTGTCAACAACCACTTTCAAAGGACGGCTTGTATCGCCCGAGCTAACAGCCTCAACTTTGAGCACACCTGCCGCGGGAGCCTCGAAGATGAGCACCTGCTTGCCAGTGTTGCCACTACCGCCAAACTGTACACGGGTAGCCAACTCGCCTGCGGCGTTGTTGTTCTGACCGAACTTAAACTTACCACCACCCAAAACGAACTGTAAACCATCGTAGGTGAAGCCATCGGCATCTTTGGTGAGGTTGCCACCTGCGGTCATCGTACCACTAACAAATGTAGCGTCGATGTTGCCGGTGTTGCTTGCGCAACCATTTACCCAAATGTCATTGAATGCCTCGTGTCCCCAAGAGATGGTCTGCTCTACGGGAGCTGCAACGTAGGTGTACTCAATCTTGTAGTACCTCAAACCGTTAACATCCGACCAGATGCGGATATCGTCGCCCTTGGTGATGTCGATGTCAAACTCGCTAACAGTGGGAGTCTCGCCCGAGGGAGAACCACCAGGATTCTGCATCTTATCGCCATCAGCGCCATACTGAACGGTAACAAGACGGGTGAGATCCTCGCCACTCGAGTTGCTACTCCAAACCTTCAAGGTACCACTTGCGGGAGCGGTGAACTGGAAGTAACGTTTGGTAGCCGAGCCTGCGCCACCGTGCTGGATTGCCCAACGGTACTCCTCACGGTTAGCGTCATAAGCCTTGATAGAACCACTACCGGACTGAACGCTCAAACCATCAACTACGAGGTCAACTGTGGTGTTGTTGGAGGTGCCGATAGCTGCGATAGCTGCAGCCCAAGCATCCGACGAGAAGTCCCAAGTGAGGGTTACCTCGCCACCGAGAACCACTTTCTTAACCTTGAAGGTTGCGGTTGCGGTCTCCGATGCGCTGTACTTGTTGGAGGTCTCAACGGGGTAGGCGGTGAGGGTAATCTCATACTCGCCAACGGCCAATGCTGCAACCTGCTCGGCGGGAACGGTAAGCTCCAGAGCGTCGGTAGCGGCGAAGGTCAGGGTCTGACCGAGGCCGGTGAGTACATATTTGTCGGCATTAGCCACGGCAGCCCACGATACGGTTACAGCCTCTGCTGTGCCCTCGTCAACGCTGGTAGCGGAGAGGGTGATTGCGGGTTTAGCCAAGGGGAATACGGTCTGATCGGGGGTGAGGTCTTTGGTCCACTCAACCTTGGTCAGAGTAACAGCCGACGAAGCCAAAACGTAGATGTTGTTCTCGCCTGCGAGGTCGCCCAACACAACTTTGTGGGGTTTACCATCGGCGAGGATAGTGTAGCGGTCGCCACCAGCCAACACCTGCATAGTCTCGATGCCGCTCTGGCCCTGTGCGGTAACAACGATGGCACCATAACCCTCGGTCAGCACACCAACTGCGCTGTACTCGGGCTCGCCAGCGGCGTTAACCATTGCGCCCTTGCTGAACTGAACACCTTTACCCATAACAACCTCTGCGGGAACCTCTGCGGTACCGTAGATGCGAACGTTGTCGATGATGGTGGGAGCGGTGAGGCTCTCGGTGTCGAACTTGCTCTTCACGGTGAAGTCCCAAACACGAGGCTCGCTCTCGAGGGTGAGCTCGGTAGCACGAACAACCACGGGCTGCTGTGCATTCCACCAGCGGGGGTCACCTGCTTTGTTAGCGGAGATGTCGCTTGTGGTGTTGAGGTAGAGCTTGTTAGCCAACGAGTTTACGCAGGGATCCTCGGTCAGGATTTTACCGCCATCGGCCAAAGCTGCTGCCTGGCTGAATGCACCGCCTGCCAAATCGAGGGCTGCGATCTCAAACCACGCTGCACCAACGTTGTAGTAGTAGTTGCCCGAGCACTTGGGAGCGTAGGAGTCGCTACTGTTACGAGCGATCCTTACCCAGCACTTGGTTGCGTCAGCGGGATCCTCATTGTCGTGATACTGGTTGAGGAACACACACTTGCTGATGTTGAACTCGGTTGCATTTGCTGCGCTCTCGGTCTTCCAACCAACGATACCCTGGTTGTTGGAGCTGCTCTTGGTGGTTGCAACCATATTGAACGTACAGTTCACGATATTCACCTTCTCAACCTGCAACGACTTGCTGTTGAACAGACGCATAAAGGTACGGCCCGAATCGTAGAAAGTAGAATTCTGAAGACGGATGTCCTTGTGGGTACCGTTACGGAAGTCGATAAGGTCGCCGCCGCTTGCACCCTCGGGGTTGATGTCGTGCAGATACACGCCGTCGAGCAAGAACTTGTCGGTCGAGCCGGTCGAGTTCGAAACGTAGAGGCTACGCTCATAACCGGTAATCTCGCAGTTGATGAACTCGATGGTTGCGGGAGCGGTTGCGGGAGCGTCGTTCTGCAAGAGGCTAATGAGGCCTGCACCGTCAATGTAGAGATCCTCCATATGGAATGCGCTACCGGTAGAGGTAACCTGGAAGCCCTTAACTACGGGTTTTTTGCCATCGCCGGTCGACTCACCAATGAGGTAGAGGTTGCACTGGATGCTGGCAGTTGCAGCCGAGAAATCGTAGGGCTCACCATCGTTGTATGCCAAGCGGAGCTTAACATCACCAGTGGTGCCGGTGTAGGCGTTAACGATAGCCTCAACCGAGTTTACAAGGTTGATACCCTCGGTCGAAGGACGAGTCCAAGCGGTGGTGTAGCCACGCGAGCCACTCTTACCGAAGATCAACTCAACGCGATAGTCGGTGCAAGCTGCAAGGCCCTCAACCTTCTTGCTGCAAGCCTCTTTGTCGGCGCTCTCAAGAGCAACAACAACAGCCTCGCCACCCAATACGGGTACGGCGCGCAGAGTGGTAAGATCGGCCTTGTCCTCAGCAGCATCCCAAGTTACAACAACGTAGTTGGTGCCACGCTCGATAACTTTGGGGTTGAGGTTGCTACGTACAGCGCTGGTTGAGAACTCCTTCTCCAACTCGGCCCATTTCGAGGGCTCCAGGTTGGTTTTGTGACCACGAACGCGTGCATAGAAGCTCTTGTCAACTGCCAGGTTCCTCACAGCGTAGGGAACCTCGTTGGGCAGTACAAAGTAGGTGTCGATGGGCGAAGCTGCCTCGTAGTCGGGAGCAATGGTGTTGCCCTCGGCGTCCTCGGCTGCGTTGAAAAGTTGAAGTTCATACTTCTCAACACCCTCCATAATCTCCCAAGAGAACTCAACGTCGGTACCCTTGGATGCAATAACGCTTGCTTTGAATTTCAGCGGGGTCAGTGCACGGTTAAGCTCGATTGAGTCGATAACCTCGCTCGGCTCGGGAGCACAACCCACTGCAGCCAATGCTGTCGCAGCAAACAATGCTATATTTTTCAATAACTTTTTCATAACTTATATTATTCAAAGGTGTAGGTGAGTTTATTCGGTTGCAGTCGCACCAGCATAACCATAGTCGTTCTTCAGCTCGCTGTTGGCAACGCAAGTAGCGTCGAACAAGGGCCAGAACTGACGGGTGTCGGGATCGTTGATGTAGAGAACATCGTAGGCGTAGGTCTTGTTCTTGTCGGAGTAGAACCTCTCGGGTTTGATGTACTCTTTGATGTGTGTCCACTCACCCTCGGCACCTGCGGGAGCAGCCTTCTGGTTGGGCTCCAAGCCGTAGATGGTGATACCCTCTGCGCCGTTGTCTTTCCAGTAGAGGTCGCCACTCAGGTAAGTATATTTACCCTCGAGGTTAGCAAAGTCGATAAGATCCTGCTTGGTTGCTTTGAGAGTGCTGCCGAGCTTACCCCAACGGATGAGGTCGCCCTTACGCAAGAACTCGCCCACAAACTCAAACTTCCTCTCCTCCTCGATGGCAGCCTGGATGTTCTTCTCGCCGGTCAGAGCGTTAACATAGCTCTGTGCAGTGCTCTCGTTACCCTTGAATGCCCTCTGGCGAACAGCCAACAAGCAGTCCTTTGCGAAGGCCTCGTCCCTTGCGCCACACTCCTTACTATTTGCAATCTCGGCAGCCATCAGCAGAATGTCGGCATAACGCATAACCACGGGTTTCACACCGTCGTCGTTACCGCCACCGAAGGGAGCCTTAATCTGCCACTCGAAACGATACTTACCAAAGTACCAGTTGTTTACGCTGGTGGGTGCGGCAACGTGGCCTTTCTCCCACTTGAAGTTCACGCAGCTGATGTCCCTACGAACGTCCTTGGTGTCGTAAGCGAAGTAGAGGGTAGGTACAGGACCTGCCGAACCACCCCTGCTACTGAGATCTTCGTCCCTGATGGCGAATGTGAAGTTCCACCTACCACGACCATCGCTGAAGGGGATAACGAACAGAGTCTCCTTACCTGCGGAGAGGTCCATATCGTTCACACTCTTCCAGAGGTCGATGTAGTTAGCATAGAGGCTGTTGCAATTCTGGTTGATAGCCTGTTTGAGGTAGTTGAGTGCCTTGGGATAGAGCACGCTGGCCTGCAACTCTGCGTCGTCGGTCTTGCGAACCGAACCAGGGTTGTTGGTGCCAATCATACCCTCGTCGGGGCGCAATGCATAACCACTTGCGGCAAGTGCCAAACGAGCATACATACCAATTGCAAAGGATTTGCTGATACGGTCAGTACGCATAGTCTGTGCGCTCTCGCCGGGCCAGTAGAGCAGAGGAATTGCGGTCTCGAGGTCCGAAAGGAGTTGTTTGTAGATTACATCACGATTCGACTTGGGAATGTAGATAGTCTCCGAAGTGATGGGCTCGAAACGAGCGGGAATATCACCCCAACCTTTCAACAGGTCGTGGTAGAGCACAGCCCTCAGGGTGAGTGCCTCACCATAGAGGTAAGCCATCTGCTTGTCGTTCTCGATATTACCATAGGTTTTCAGACCCTTGATACAGAGGTTGGCCCTCTCGATACCTTTGTAAAGACACTCCATAGGACCGTTGCTGTTACTCATCTGGCCGTTACCACTCTTGGTGTTGTAGGCCGAAAGATCGAGTTTATCGCCAGCGTCGGTGCTGTTGTTCCACTCAATATCGGTGTTGAAGCCATAGTAGGGGAGGTAGCGACCACGGTGGCCGTTAGTCTCACCAAATGCAGCCGAAATGGAGAAAATGTTATACTCCGCCAAGGTGTAGTTCGAGAAGACAATCGACTCGTCGAACTCCGACTTGGTCTCCACATCCAGAAAATCGCCCGTACAAGAGAGCAACGATGCAGATGCGGCAATCATCAATATGTATGCAATTTTTTTCATCGCTTTCATAGTCTTTTAAGAGGTTTAGAATGTGAGGTTAAGACCAAATACTACACCTCTGCTCTTGGGATAAGCCGAGTAGTCAACACCCGGGGTAAGAGGAGTGCTGCGGCGCGAGTCAACCTCGGGGTCGTAGCCCGAATAGTTGGTCCAGCAGAAGAGGTTCGAGCCGGTAGCGTAAACGCGCAAGTTCTGGATACCGATACGTTTGGTCAGCTTCTCGGGGAGAGTGTAACCCAAAGTTACACTTGCCAAACGAACGAACGAACCGTCCTCAACAGCGTCATCGCTGAATGCAGCATTGTAGATCATGGGCGAACCCTCGGTCTTGCCGGCGTTCATTTCAGCCAACTTGTCGGGGTCGTTCACGAGCTCACCGGTGGTCCAGTCAACGTTGGTCCAACGGTTCTCAACGGTCATGGTGTTCAACAAGTTACGGTAGTTGTACTTACGAGTCGAAGTAAACTCAATCTTGTTGGCGTTGTAGATCTGGTTGCCAAATACGGCGTTGAAGTTAGCCGAGTAGTCGAAGTTACCAATCCAACCCGAGATGATCAAACCGCCGGTCCAATCGGGCAGTGCGTTACCGATGATCTCCTTATCGGCGTTGTCGGTGGTAATCTTACCATCGCCCGAAAGATCTTTGAACTTACGAGCACCGGGACGCATGTAGTTGGAGCCAACAATCTCGCTTGCGTCGGCAACACCCTCTTTCAGCACCCACTTGCCATCAACGAGGTTGAAGTCGTCAACGGTGTAGAAGCCGTCATAGCGGTAGCCATACATGTTACCCATAGGCTGACCCTTCTCAACGAGGTAGTCACCCTTGATCTCGGTACTTGCCCAGTTGGAGCTCTCCAAGATGTAGTCCAAACCGAGGTTAACAACCTTGTTCTGGTTGTAAGAAGCGTTGGCCGAAATGGTCAAGCCTGCGTTCTCGGTCTCAAATACGGTGAAGTTCAAAGTAGCCTCCAAACCCTGATTCTGTACCTCGCCAAGGTTGCGATACTGGCTGTCGTAGCCACTACCTGCGGTGGGGAAGTTAATCAGAAGGTCTTTGGTGTTGTTGCGATATGCCTCAACCGAACCGCTAATCTTACCGTTCATGAACGAGAAGTCCAAACCGATGTTGTGCGAAACGGTAGTCTCCCACTTCAAGTTGGGGTTGGGCATGGTCTTACCTGCCGACCAGTAGATGCTACCCTGCGAGATCCAACCGATACTGTTGTCCGAAGCAGCCTTGAAGGTCTGCAAGGTCTGACCCGAGGGGATGTTGTTGTTACCTGCGGTACCATAGCTGTAACGCAGTTTGAGGTTATCGAGAGCATCAACATCTTTCAGACCAGGCAGTTCCGACAGACGGAATGCAACTGCACCCGAGGGGAAGTAGCCCCAACGGTTTGCACCCAAGAACTTCGACGAACCATCGGCACGCATTGTTGCGCTGGCCGAGATGAGGCCCTTCCAGTCGTAGTTTACACGACCGAAGAACGAAAGCAGTTTGTCGTCCTGGCTGAAGAAGATGTTGTTGGAGTTGGAGATACCCGAAGCCATGAAGTTCCACGCCATATCAGCGGTGAAGAAGTCGGGATAACCACCAAGCTCGGCAGTCTGTTTCTGCGACTGAGTGAGGATATACTCCTGACCAACCAAAACGTCAAGTTTGCTATCCTCCCAATCGAATGCCTCACCAATGTTGTAGTGGATGGTATTGGTGTTGCGCAGACGGGTACGATCATAGTCGTTGTAAGCAATCGAAGGAAGACCTTTCTGACCGGTGTAGGGAGTGTTCACAGCCCTGTAAGAGGTTATACCGTAGAAGTAGTAGTCAGCCTGCGAGTAGGTATCCAAACCGCCCTCAACTTTCACTTTGAGGCCCTTAGCAGCCTTCCAGGTCACTGCACCATTGAGGTTCCAGTTCTGACGGCTACGCTTCTTGTCGTTGTCATAGAGGCTCTGGATTGGGGGAGCCGAGTCGCCGTAGTCGTCCTCGAGGTCGCTACCCTCCACACTGCTCTTGATAGGAATGGGAGTGTAGATAACTGCGTGTTTCAGACGAGCGTTGCTACCCGAGGTCGAACCACCACCATCGTTCAACGAGTTAGCACCTGCACCGCGAACTTCGGTGTCGGAGTAACGGAGGTTGAAGTCGAAAGTGAGTTTCTTGTTAGCCTCGATCTTGGTCTTCAAGTTAAGGTTGTTACGCAAGTAGTTCGAGCCGAGCATGATTGCGTCATCCTCAGTGCGAGCATAGCTTGCAGTCCAGCTCAGACCCTCCTTACCACCACTGATGGAGAGGTTGTGGTTTGCGCTGCGACCCTGGTTGCCGAAGATCTGACCGATGTAGTCGTTACCTTTCAGACCCTTGTAGAGGTCGATATCCTGGAACATACCAAACACGGGCTCATACTTGTCGCTCAGGCCACCATTCAAGAGGTAGTTCTCATACTGCAACTGTACGAAGTCATAGGGATCCATAGTCTGGATAGCCTCCCTGTTAGCCATAGCCTTCACGCCAACATACATGTTGTAGTTCACGCTCAACTTGCCCTTCTGGCCGCTCTTGGTGGTAACGATGATTACACCGTTTGCACCACGCGAACCGTAGATAGCGGTCGAGAAAGCGTCTTTCAATACGTCGATGCTCTGGATGTCGCTCGAGGGGATGTCGTTGATGTTATCCACGGGGAAACCGTCAACGATGTAGAGAGGCGACGAGTCCTGAGTGATAGAACCGGTACCACGAACACGGATCTTGATGTCGGCGTCGGGGTCACCCTCGGTGGTGGTTACCTGCACACCTGCCATCTTACCTGCCAGTGCCTCGCTTACGCTGGTCACGGGCTGCGATGTCAGGGTCTCGGAGTCCACCGACGATACCGAACCGATAAGGTCCTTACGAGCAACGGTTGCATAACCCACAACAACGATGTCCTGCATTACCTGGGAGTCGTTCTCCAAGGTGACTTCGATGTAGGTCTTGTTGCCGATAGCCACGGTTTTGTCTTTCATACCGAGGTACGAGAAGACCAACTTTTTCTGCGGTGCGCCAGGGATGTCGAGGCTCCACTCGCCGGTTACACCCGTAGATGTACCGTTGGTGGTACCTTCAACAATGACTGATGCTCCAATAACTGGATCACCTGCCGAATCCTTAACAATACCGCTAACCTTTTGAGCCTCGGCTGTGAGAGCAAGGCTCAACCCTACGATCAATAGGGCAAACTTTTTAGTAAAGTTTTTCATGGTTTGAAATTTGGTTAATGTTAAATTGGTTTGTTTTATGGTTTGGTTGATTGTTTTTTTTGTCAATTCAGAGTGTATTGACACAGAAGCAACCCGAAGTAGGGTTGATAATTCGTGCGATTAGGTTCTATTTTTCGTTTTTTGTAGGTTTTAGTAGGTTATTCCGGACAAATATATAAAAATATATTTGGAAAATCAACACCCCTCACTCCGCTTTTATGCAAAAAAACGTCGGATTTTTTTGTCATTTCAGTGCGCAACCCATACTTTTGGGTAAAAAAATTGCCCGACTATTTTGCAGTCAGGCTAAAAAGATAATGCTCCAAATTGGTATACCCATCGGATCCGATAGCGGCTCCATCTTCGGGGTTTCGGCTGTTGAGTCCGTGTCGCTTTTCCCACTTGTCGGGCACACCGTCGCCGTCGCTATCCTTGGCAACCTTTGCGCCCTTACTCTTCGTAAGGTCGGGCCAACCGCCCATTTCATCTTGTGAGTTGACGATTCGGCCGATTCCGCAGAGTACATCCAGAATCACCCTTTGGTCTACCGCATCGGCTGGCTTGGCACCCACGCCACCCTGCACAACCACCCTTTCATAGGCCGACCACGCAGGCTCGCCAAACATCTTCCTGGGGGCGGCCATTTCCACATCCTCGCGGCTCTTTCCGCCCTTGATACTCACGCCGTTCCAATTGTCGTCGTTGATTTTGTCGTTGTCGGCCATAACGTTACCGCTGATGTGGTAGTGGCCGGTAGTTGCTTCGGGTTTTTTGTATGTCGAGGCCTCCAAAAACTCGTTGTTATTCTTGGTGTCAGGACCCGGCATAAAGAGGTTGTTGCAGAATATCCACCAACCCTCTTCGCCACCATAGCAGGCTTTGTTTTTCCAATTATAGACCACGTTGTTGTAGACCTCCACCGTGCCACGATAGAGCAACTCGTCGCTACCCCAGTAGATGAACGGGTGGTCCAATCGTGGGTTGCGCGAGGTGTGGTGTGCGAGCAGATTGTTGTGGAAGGTAGCGTTGCGTCCGCCCCAAATACCGCCATAGCCATGGTCGCCCTTCTTGTGGGTGGAGTGGTTGAGGCTCTCGGCGATGATGCAGTGCTGCATCGTAAAATCCCTGTTGCCGTATGCCGATGCACACTCATCCACGCTCCAACTCATCGAGCAATGGTCCACTATTGCGCCCGTACACTTGCGAAACTCCACCGCATCATCCTGCGACTTGGTCTTGTCGCCCAGGCGGAAACGGAGATGGCGCACGATGATGTTGTTAGCCTCAAAACGAGTGCCGTGACCACTGATGCAGACACCGCCTTTGGGGGCACTCTCGCCGGCGAGGGTAAAATTGCCCTCCGTAACGTGCAACCTATCCTGCAACTCAATGGTGCCGCTCACCTCAAAAAGTATCATTCGGGGGCCCTTCTGATTGAGTGCCCAACGGAGCGTACCCTCCGTGCCGTCGTCAGCCAACGAGGTGACTTTCAATACTTTGCCGCCGCGACCACCGGTGACCCACATGCCGCCACCCTCGGCTCCTGGAAATGCCGGCACCTGCTCCATTTTGGGAGCAGGGCGGTAGTCGATATTGTGCATTGCTTCATACTCCAACGAGGCCCAAATGAAGGGGCCCACGCCCTTGCAATCGTTCTCAATGATGGGCTCCGAGAGATAGTAGGCAAAGTCGCCCATGCGGTTCTGTTTACCTCCCAAACCGCCCACAGCGCAACACTGTATCATAGAGATAGTTCCGTCGGTGTTCTCACGCATAAAACGCCTTACGAATTTCTCATACAGCTCGGCACCCTGCTGACGGTAAGTGCGGTCTACAATGCCCAATCGGCCGGCTTTAAGCATGGCATAGGTGAGCATAATGGAGCCGGTAGACTCCTCATAGTTACCCTCCCTTGTGGGGCAGTCCATCACCTGATACCACATGCCGCTCTCGGCGTTGGCAAAGGCGGGAATGGTCTTGAAAATGTGTTCGAGGATGCCCACGAGTTTTTCCCTACCTTCGGTCTTAGGGGGCAACATTTCGAGCACCTCCACGAGTGCCACGGTGTACCAACCCATAGCTCTCAACCAAGCGTGTTGACTGAGACCCGTGGTTTTGTCGCACCAGAACATCTCCTTTGAGGAGTCCCAGGCGTGACGGAAGAGGCCTGTTTCGGGGTCGTAGGTCTTTTCGGCCACAAGGACGAATTGGTTAACGATATCCTCATAACCGTGCTCGCGGTCGATGCCGCTTTTGCCACCGCCAAACCTGCCCAAATACTCCGTCTTGAAGGGCTCAGCCATATAGAGTCCGTCGAGCCACATCTGGTTGGGGTAGGCCTTCTTGTGCCAATATCCACCCTCGGGTGTGCGTGGCTGACCCTCCAACTGCTCCCACATCAGGCGCAGAGCGTTGCGATAACGCTTCTCGCCAGTCCTATCATAGGCCCTATAAAGGAGCCTGCCGGGGCAGATGTGGTCGAGGTTGTAGTTGGAGAGTTTGTAGGTCAAAATGCTCTTTCCGTCCTCGCTAACCATGGTGTTTACCCAATCGAGGGCATATTTCTCAAACTCGGCGATTTGGTAGCGATCGCCGGCGTGGACAATGGAGAGCAACTCCAATCCGGTGGTGTAGTTCCACTTGGGTTTCTGCACTCCGTCCATGTAGACAGCGTCGGGGATGCGGGTCATCTCGCTCTCGGCCATACGTACCGACAGCGGTTTATCGCCCCTGATTTCGGGTGCGGTACGGGTGTCGTTTTGGCCCACCGCTGTGAGGCAAAAGCCCAACAATAGGAGGGCGGTTGTAAGAATTCTTCGGTTCATAAATGTATTGTTGGTTTGGTTGTTACTCTATTTAAATTCAGGCACTTGAGTGGTGCTAATGATGGCACTTACCTCCTTCTGCATGAGCTTCTTTACCCACTTTACCCTCTCGCCGGTGTTGGCACCTTCGCCCGTGCATCCCCACTCGCCATAGATGGCTGTGCGCTCAGCTTCGGGCTTGTTCCAGTTGTGCCAACCCTCGGGTCGGATGTGTGCGCCGAGGTGGCAGTTGATGAAGAGCGTTTGGGCCCACTGCCTCCACGGACGGCCCAGGTAGCAACGCTCCACGCCCTCGCTTGCGGTGAGCCTGCACGAGAGGAACACAAAGCCACGCTCCTGACCCTTGCAGGTGCTGGCAGCGGTGATGTACGACTCGCGCTTGGAGTGTATGGTACAGCCCACAAAGTCGGCCCTGCCGGAGCCGAAGATAAAATCAGTGGTACCCTCGATGTAGCAATTCTCAAAATAACAGTGCTGGTTTTCTTTCACCTGCTGGCCATCGCGGTTGCCCACACCATATATATATAGTGTGTCCTGATTGCCCACCAGACGGCAGTTTTTGTAGACCTGTGTGCCCGTGCCCACGGTCTGCAACGCCACAGCCTGACCCACCTCGCCTGCCGAGTTCTCAATGGTGATGTTCTCAATGGTGATATTCTCGCCGCAGTTGTAGAGCGTTGAGGTGCCCGAAGTGCCGAGGGGAGTGCCTGCGGGGCCAATCTTCTGTGCCCAATCGCCCCAGGTAATCACAACTTTACCTTCACCCTCGATGTGGACGTTGCGCTTGGTGGAGGGAATCACCACCTTCTCCTCATACACACCCTCTCGGATGAGTACCTTTATGGGCTCCTGCGCCCCCTTGTGGAAGTTGGGCAGTGCATTAATCATCTCACCCACGGTGAAAAAGTCGCCACTACCGTCCTTGGCCACCACAAAGTGGTGCTCCCTGTAATGGGGAGCCAGCTCGGGGATTATGCGTACCATCTCTTTGGCAATCATGCGCGACACGATGCGCGCACCCTCAATGGTGAAGTGGGTGTTGTCGGTCTTGCCGTCGGGATGACTGGGATACTTACCTGCGGGAAGGTTCATAAAATATTTACGGCTTCCCTCGTCGCCCAGCGGAGTGAGCCACTCGCGAGTGAGCTTCTCGGCGTCAATGAAGAGCACACCGCTCTCACGGGCTACTCTGTGGCACTCGGTGAGGTAGTCGCCGTGCGAATCGGCTAACACGCCCTCCTTCCACCAGCGCCTGCACACCTGGGTCATCAACACGGGCGTTGCACCCTTAGTGCGAACAATCTCGATGTAGTGCATCAGGTTGCGACCATACTCCTCGGGCGTGGTAAAACGCACAGTGTCACCCACTTTAGTGTCGTTGTGGCCAAACTCTATGAAGACGTAGTCGCCCGCCTTCATCCTATCTTCAACCACCAGCCAGTGGCCGAGACTTACGAACGATTTGGTGCTGCGACCATTCTTGGCGTGGTTATCCACCACCACCTCTGCGGGGTCGAAGAAGGGTTGCAGGGTGTGTCCCCAGCCCCTTTCGGGCGAGCCCTTGGATATGTCTTTGGTTGCGGCCGTGGAGTCGCCACACACGAAGAGTGTGATTTGCGCCTGCGTGTACCACAAGGTGCACGCAATGGCTGCGAGCAAGGTTAGTATGCGCTTCATTGTTTTTGTGTGTTTTAAGTCGTTAGCCATTGGCTCTTGGCCTTTTGCCAACAGAC
>JAFYRC010000276.1 GCA_017547065.1 Tidjanibacter sp. | reverse complement strand
TTCGGTGAACTTCAATGTGAGCCGTTTCTACCCCTTCAAGCGAAAGGTGATGGTTGGTAAGGAGAGGTGGTACGAGAAGATTGCAATGACCTATAAGGCCCAGATGCAGAACACGGTGAATACCAAGTTTGAGAATCTCGCCAAGCCCGAGACGCTCGGCGAGTTCAAGAACGGTGTGAAGCACACCATTCCCATCAGTGCATCGTTCAATGTGCTGGGCTACATCAACCTCTCGCCCTCGATCAACTACAACGAGAGGTGGTACTTCCGCCGCATAGACCAAAACTGGGATGAGGCATCGCAGAGCATCGTTGCCGACACCACCAGGGGCTTCTATCGCGTCTACGACTACAATGCCTCCGTGTCGGCCAACACCACCATCTATGGCTCCTACCAGATGAAGAACCCCAATGCTTACCTCAAAGCTGTGCGTCACACCATCAACCTGAGCGTGAGTGGTTCGGTGGCTCCCGATTTTAGTAAGGACAAGTATGGCTATTGGAAGACCATTCAGGCAACCCCCGACGGACGAACCAAGAAATACTCACCCTACTCGGCAGAGATGTATGGCGTGCCCAGTAGCGGACGTAATGCCAGCCTTTCGGTGTCGGTGGGTCAGACCCTCGAAGCGAAGGTGAAGAGCGATCAGGATACAACCGGTATGAAGAAGGTGAAGATTATCGACGACTTGTCCTTCTCGTTCAGCTACAACTTCCTGGCCGACTCAATGAAACTCTCCAATATCCCCGTGAGGATTCGTTCGAGCATTATTCCCAAGTTTGGTATCAACCTTTCGATGACGCTCGACCCCTATGAGGTGGACAAGAAAACGGGTGTGAGGTATGACAAACTCCTCCTCAGACGAGGTATTCCCGGACGTATTTCGTCCACGGGTTGGTCGTGTGGCTACACTTTCAACTCCTCTGACCTCTACACCGAGGCCACCATTAACGATATTTCGAAGCAGTACCCCGAGTACTCCAACCCATATTTCTTCGACCCGAACGACCCGCTCGATCCCGCCCTGCGTCGCCAGCTGATGACCTCGCAGTACTACGATTTCTCGATGCCGTGGAACTTCTCGTTCAACTACTCCATTAACTATACTAATAATGGTGTGAAGGCGAGGGTTGTGAATACATTGGGCTTCAACGGCTCAATTACGCTCGATAAGGAGAAAAATTGGGCAATCTCATACACGGGTGGTTACGACTTCGATAACAATGAGCTAACCCCCGGTGTTGTGACCCTCGTGAGGGATCTCCACTGCTGGCAGATGAACTTCTCGTGTGTGCCCTTCGGTTATCGTAAGAGTTGGAGTTTCAACATCAGCGTGAAGTCGTCGCTGTTGCAGGACCTCAAATACGAGAAGAGCTCCTCGCACTACGACAACCTCTACGAGTAGTTCCACACAAACATATTGGGCGTGTGCAAGTGTTAGCCCGCCGAAAAAAAACAAAGTCCTCGGCCCGAAAGGGTGCGAGGACTTTTTGTGTATTGCGTTTGAATTTATTGTGCCTACTGCGTGTGCGCCATGTAGGGAGTGTGTTGCCTAAATCTGTCGGCGCAGGCGGGCAACGGGCAATTTGAGCATTTCGCGGTACTTGGCCACCGTACGGCGGGCGATGTGGTAGCCACGCTCGTTGAGGATGTTCATGAGTGTTTCGTCGGTGAGGGGGTGCTGTTTGTCCTCGCCCTCGATGCACTCCGAAATAATCTGCTTAATCTCGTGCGACGACACCTCCTGACCGCTGTCGGTCTGCATCGCCTCCGAGAAGAGGCTTTTGAGCGGAATCACGCCAAAGTGAGTCTGCACATACTTGCTGTTCACTACCCTCGAAATGGTCGACACATCGAGGCCCGTGCGGTCGGCAATGTCTTTCAGAATCATTGGTTTGAGTCGCTTGGGGTCGCCGTCGATGAAATACTCCCTCTGGTAGTTGAAAATCTCGGTCATTGTGGCCAGCAGGGTGTCGTGGCGTTGCTTGATGGCCGAGATGAACCACTTGGCCGACTCAATCTTGTTGCGCACAAATTTCAGCGCCTCCTCGTCTTGCTCACCGGTCATACCTCCCGCTACCGAGTTGCGCAAAATCTCCATGTATCGGCGGTTGACCTTCAACTCGGGGATGTTGTAGGAGTTGAGGCGCAGGTCAAATTCGCCCTCTCGGTAGTCGAGCAAAAAGTCGGGTACCACATATGGGGCTGCGTCGTCGGGTGCGTCGCCATACATATTGCCCGGCTTGGGCGACAGGTGGCGTATCTCCTCAATGGCCTCGGCAAACTCCTCGCGACTCACACCGAGTCGCACGAGCAATTTGTCGTAGTGTTTCTTGGCAAAGTCGTCGAAGTGGTCGCTCAATATGCGGTGGGCAAGCTCCTGCACCTCATCCAGAGGTGCCATTGCGTCGAGTTGTAGGAGCAGACACTCCTGTAAATTGCGGGCACCCACGCCCGAGGGCTCCAACTCCTGCACAATGGCCAAAATGCGCTCCAACTCGGCGGGACTGATGTCCAGGCCCACAGAGAAGGCAATGTCGTCCGACACCGACACCAAGTCACGGCGCAGGTAGCCATCCCCATCAAGACTGCCGACAAGATATTTTGCAACGGCCAAGTCTTTGGGCGATAGATCCTTATATCCGAGCTGCTCTTCGAGCGACTCCTGCAACGATTGGCCACCGCTGATGTAGACGGTGCGTTGCTTGTCGTCCTTCGAGAAGTTGTTTGCGTGGAGTTTGTAGGAGGGGGTGTCGTCCTCCTTGAGGTAGTCATCAACGGATATCTCCTTAGGCTCCACTTCGTCGCCACCATCGGAGGAGTGCTCCTCTTCGAGAATGGGGTTTTCCTCCATCTCCTGCTTGATGCGCTGCTCGAGCTGAATGGATGGAAGCTCCAGCAACTTGATCATCTGAATCTGTTGCGGGGAGAGTTTTTGTTGGAGTCGGAGAAGTTGTTGCTGACGAAACGATGAACTCATAACTACATTGTTTTTTGATTGGTTTAACGTAAAAAATCTTCTGTGTAGTGTAGGGTTCTTCGTTTATTTTGTGGTTTGGGGGAGAGGTGAACCGAAGGGGTGGAAGAGTGACCACCCCTTTGGGCACACACTATTTTTAGAATATTAATACTCTGCGTTCTTGGGAGTACGGGGGAAGGGAATTACGTCGCGGATGTTGGCCATACCGGTCACAAACAACAGCAGACGCTCGAAGCCCAAGCCGAAACCACTGTGGGGAGCCGAGCCCCAACGGCGGGTGTCGAGGTACCACCACAAGGTCTCCTTGCTCATACCGCGCTCCTCAATGATGGTGTTGAGTTTCTCGTAGTCGGCCTCACGCTCGCTACCACCGATAATCTCGCCAATCTTGGGGAACAATACGTCCATTGCGCGAACGGTCTTGCCGTCCTCGTTCTGTTTCATGTAGAACGACTTGATCTCCTTGGGATAGTTGATCAGGATAACGGGCTTCTTGAAGTACTCCTCAACGAGGTAGCGCTCGTGCTCACTCTGAAGGTCGCAACCCCAAGTGCAGGGGAACTCGAACTTCTTGCCGCTCTCGCCGAGGATGCGGATACCCTCGGTGTAGTCGAGCCTTACGAAGTCGCAAGCAACAACACCTTTGAGGCGCTCGATGAGCTCCTTATCGAACATGTTGTTGAGGAAGGTAAGGTCGTCCATGCAGTTGTCAAGAGCATACTGAACGCAGTATTTAATGAACTCCTCAGCCAACTCCATGTTGTCCTCCAGGTCGTAGAATGCCATCTCGGGCTCGATCATCCAGAACTCGGCCAAGTGGCGGGGAGTGTTGGAGTTTTCTGCACGGAAGGTGGGGCCGAAGGTGTAGATCTGTCCGAGTGCAAGAGCGCCGAGCTCGCCCTCCAACTGTCCACTCACGGTCAGTGCGGTCTGACGAGCGAAGAAGTCCTGCGAGTAGTCGATTGCGCCCTCCTCGGGTTTGGGTACGTTGTTCAGATCAAGGGTGGTTACGTT
>JAFYRC010000275.1 GCA_017547065.1 Tidjanibacter sp. | reverse complement strand
TGGAACAGATCAACGTACGAGTCCATACGACCTGCGGTGGTGGGGCCAAAGCTACCCGAAGCCATACCGCTGGGGGTCTTAGCAGGACCTGCGTAGTATACGGGGTGGTTTTTGAAGTACTCAGGCATAGGTTTACCCTCGTCAAGCATCTGTTTGATGCGTGCGTGGGCAATGTCACGAGCCACAATCATGGTACCCTTGATGTTCAAGCGGGTCTTGATGGGGTATTTCGAGAGGGTCTCCCTCACTTTGTCCATACCCTCGTCGAGGTCGATCTCCACAGCAGGAGCCATGGTGGGTGCGGTGGTGGGCAGGAAGCGTGCGGGGTTCTTCTCCAATTTCTCAATCCAGAGGCCCTCGGCGTTAATTTTAGCCTTGATATTACGGTCGGCCGAGCAGCTCACGCCAATACCCACGGGGCACGATGCAGCGTGGCGGGGCATGCGGATAACCCTCACGTCGTGCACGAAGTACTTACCACCAAACTGGGCACCAATGCCGCTCTTCTGGCAAATCTCGAGCACCTTCTGCTCCCACTCCAAATCGCGGAAAGCACGACCACCGTCGTTACCGCTGGTGGGAAGGTTGTCGAAGTAGCCTGCCGAAGCCTTCTTCACAGCTGCGAGGTTAGCCTCTGCCGAGGTGCCACCCACAACGATTGCGAGGTGGTAGGGAGGGCAAGCCGAGGTACCGAGGTCTTTGATGTGCTCGGTGATGAACTCTGTGAGCGACTTCTCGTTGAGAAGCGCTTTGGTCTGCTGATAGAGGAAAGTTTTGTTGGCCGAGCCACCACCCTTGGTGATAAAGAGGAACTTGTAGGCGTCGCCGGTCTCTGCATAGAGGTCAATCTGTGCAGGGAGGTTGTTACCGCTGTTGTGCTCGTCGGTCATGGTGATGGGCACCACCTGCGAGTAGCGGAGGTTGCGCTCGGCATAGGTCTGGAAGACACCCTTCGAGATGTACTCTGCGTCATCCACGCCGGTCCACACATTCTCACCCTTCTTACCGATGGCAATAGCCGTACCGGTGTCCTGGCAAGTGGGAAGCTCACCCTCTGCAGCAACCACCTGGTTCATCAACATTGTGTGTGCAACAAATTTGTCATTGTCGGTAGCCTCGGGATCCTCCAAGATGTTAGCCAACTTCTGAAGGTGCGAAGCACGCAGGTAGAACGACACGTCCTCGAAGGCGCGCTTTGCCAACACAGTGAGGCCCTCGGGCTCCACTTTGAGTATTTTGCGACCATCGCACTCGATGGTTTTCACATAGTCTTTCGAAATGAGTTCATACTCGGTGTTGTCCACACCGTGCTCGAACATAGGCTGATACTTAAATTCGCTCATAAGTTTTTAGATTTATTTTATCGTTAGTTATTTATTGCTCAAAACTAAATCATACAAAGATAGCTCTTTTTTCAATACCACGGTCATAAATCACCATACTAAAACAAAAAATTGGATATTCAACAACAAAACCTTACATTTGCGCTTAATGAATATACTAACTTTCAAGCTCCAACTTTTTATGAAACACTTCTTAACCTATGCCACAATGTTGTTGACCCTTGCAATCACAGGTTGCCAAGAGGACAAAAACGACGACAACAATCCCCTCCAGCCTTCGGCAAAAACTCACAACACAATACACTACACCACAACCGATGGTGAAATCATTTCGCCCTTTTCGGTAGAAGCCATAGATGCCACTCTCGTGTCCAACACATACGAGAACGGTGTGGGTAGCCTTGTCTTTGACAAAGATATCACCTCCATTGGCGAAAGGGCTTTTATGGGATGCAACAAGCTTACCAGCATCACCATTCCCAAGAAAGTAACCTCGTTGGGCAAGGCACTATTTGCCTATTGCCCCAACCTCGCCGAGTTCAAAGGACAATTTGCCACGGAAGATGGTCTTTGCCTGATAAATGAAGGGGTATTATACGCCTATGCTCCCGCATCAAAGGCAACCGAATACACCATTCCAGAGGGTGTAATCATCATCAATATGGGAGCCTTTGTTGAGAGTAAATCCCTCCGCAAAGTCACCATACCCAATAGTGTCGGAAACATTGGCATTCAGGCGTTTTCATACTGTTCCAACCTCACCGAAATCACCATTCCTTCGAGCGTAACACTCGTTGGAGAGTCGGTATTCTACAGCTGTTCGTCACTCTCCAAAGTATACTGCCGCCCGACCACCCCGCCCGCGATTGCAAGGATTATGCCATCAGACCCATTCCTCGGTTTCGGAAACACCAGTGGCGAGCTCAAAATATACGTTCCAACGCAGAGCGTAAACCTCTACAAAGAGGCCGACGGATGGAGGGACTATGAGAGTGTAATTGTGGGTTATGGCTACTAAAAATCACTAATCCGGAGTATTCTTTGTGAAAAATATAACGACAGGTGATACTTATTCCAAAAAAAGAACATATATTTGTAAAAATTTTTAATAATTAGGACTTAACACAATTCAAATAACAATTTAGACCTATGGTATCTTACAAAGATCTTGGCCTTGTAAACACCCGTGAGATGTTTGCAGGTGCAATCAAAGGCGGCTATGCAATCCCCGCCTACAACTTTAATAACATGGAGCAGTTGCAGGCTATCGTTGCTGCTTGCGTTGAGACCTCGTCGCCCGTAATCCTTCAGGTTTCGGCAGGTGCTCGCAAGTATGCAAACCAGACCCTCCTCCGCTACATGGCACAGGGTGCTGTTGAGTATGCAAAAGAGCTCGGCAAAAACATTCCTATCGCTCTCCACCTCGACCACGGTAGCAGCTTCGAGATCTGCAAATCGTGCATCGACATGGGTTTCTCGAGCGTGATGATCGATGGTAGCCACCTCCCCTATGAGGAGAACGTAGCTCTTACCAAGCAGGTTGTTGAGTATGCACACCAGCACGATGTAACCGTTGAGGGTGAGCTTGGTGTATTGGCAGGCGTTGAGGACGAGGTTTCGTCGGAGGTTGCTCACTACACTCGCC
>JAFYRC010000274.1 GCA_017547065.1 Tidjanibacter sp. | reverse complement strand
TATTGTTTTTTAATTGTATCCAACTCTCGTTTGGTATCGCGCGCCTTTATCGTTTCGCGCTTGTCATACTCGTGTTTACCTCGCGCAAGGCCAATGACAACCTTTGCAAAGCCCCTCTCGTTGATGAACATTCGCAGGCCTACAATCGTAATGCCCTTGTCCTGCGAAGCCCTCTCCAACTTGGTAAGCTCACGAGCCGTGAGGAGCAACTTGCGGTCACGCTTGGGTGCGTGGTTGTTGATGTTACCCCATGCATACTCCGCAATGTTCATACCCCTCACAAAGAGTTCGTGGTTGGCAAAGTAGCAGTAGCAGTCCACCAGCGAGGCCTTACCCAGGCGCAACGACTTAATCTCCGTGCCGGCCAGGGCAATACCCGCAACAAACTCCTCCAAGATCTCGTAGTTGAAGTATGCTCGCTTGTTCTTTATGGATATGTTTCTGTAATCACTCATAGTATGTTTCGTTGAATCTTTTCGGCCATACCCTTACGCATAACGTTAAACTGGACAATTTTCTCCACCACCAACATATACTCTGCATCATCCTCGTCCAGTGCGTCCAACTTTGCGTTAAACTCCTCAATCAGGAGCTCAATGGCCTTCGACTTATAAAGTAGGATGCTCTTGGGTATGATCTTACCGAGTCGTTCCTCCTCGGAGTCGATGTAGATATCGTGTTTTTTCCAAATGTCCGACTGCTTGTAGTTTTCGTTCTCGGTGAGGATATCCACCGCAACACTACTTGCGTCGGGGTTGTTCATCTCAATGAAGAAGTGCTCGGGCACCTTCTCACCCTCGGGCACACTGCCACGATTGAGTTTGTAGCACTCCACAATGGCCTTATAGCGGGGATCCCTAAATTGAAGGCCCTCACCCTCGATCTCCGAAATAATCGTATCCGCCACATTGAAGGGGATAATGGTCTTACCCTCTCGGTAGTTGAACGAGCAGTGGCCATATTTTATGAGGTAGCCAACCAACTCCTTCTCCAACTCGGCCATGCTACTCCCCGCCTTGTGTTTACCAAAGGAAACGCCCTCTTTGATTTGTTGCTCCTCTACCCTCTGGCGATTCTGCTGGTTGCGGATGAACTCGTGGGTGTGCTTGTCGTACTGGGTACCCATGCGCTTGCGGATAACCTCGCCCGTAAGGAGGCTCTCCTCCACATCCATAGTTTTGGCGCACTCCTTGATAAACACCGATCGCTGGATATCGTCGGGGATAAGAGAAATGCTGGCCACCATATCACTGATGAGCTCGGCCTTGCGGATGGGGTCCCTCTGCACCTGCTCGGCGTAAAGCGAGGCCTTGAAGGAGATGAAGTCCTTGCGATTGGCTGCAATAAACTCACGGATTTGGTCGGCGGTGTGCTTGCGAGCGAACGAGTCGGGATCCTCACCCTCGGGCAGTACCACACCTCTCACGTTCATACCCTCCTTCAACACAAGATCCACACCCTTGATTGCCGCCTTCACGCCTGCATTGTCGCCGTCAAAGAGAAGGGTGATATTGCGGGTAAAGCGACTAATAACCCTCACCTGTTCCACCGTGAGAGCCGTACCGAGCGGAGCAACCACATTCTCAATGCCCTTCTGGTGCATCTGTACCACGTCGATGTTTCCCTCCACGAGAATACAGTGGTCCTCCTTGGTTATGGCACTCTTTGCAAAGTAGATACCATAGAGGTTGTTGCTCTTGCTATACACAATGCTTTCGGGCGAGTTGACATACTTGGCCTTGTTGTCACCCGAGAGGGCGCGGCCACTAAATGCCGTAACACGTCCGCTGATGGTCTGAATGGGGAACATCGCACGGCCACAGAAGCGGTCGTAGTAACCACCCGTTTCGCGCTTGATGGTAAGGCCCGTGTCGATGAGGAAATTCTCCTTGTAGCCACCCGTGAGGGCTGCCTGGGTCATCACATCACCACGCGAGGGGCAATAGCCGAGTCCGAATTTTTTGATTGTCGCGTCTGTAAGACCTCGGCCTGCAAAGTAACTGCGGGCAACACTCAGTCCCTCGTCAGTGTCATAGAGGGCCTTCATGAAGTAGTCCGAAGCCCACGCATTAACAATCATCATACTCTCCCTATCGTCGTTGCGCTGTTTCTCCTCGGGGGTCTCCTCGCGCTCCTCCACCGTGATGCCATATTTCTTGGCCACCCATTTGAGAGCCTCGGCGTAAGTGAGTTTTTCGTGCTCCATCACAAAGGTCACGGCATTACCTCCCTTACCACAGCCAAAACACTTGTAGAGCCCCTTGGAGGGCGACACGACAAACGAAGGGGTTTTCTCGTTATGGAAGGGGCAACAAGCAGTATAGTTCACTCCCTGCTTGCGGAGCGAAATGAAGTCGCTGACGACCTCCACCACGTTTGCGGTGGCATAAATCCTATCTACCGTTGCTCTGTCAATCATAGTGTTACCTTTGTGTCCAATTGCGCTTATGCGCAGTTTTAGCAGGTAAAGTTACAAAATACTTTGTATTTTGCAAAACGACAGGGCCCAATTCGGAAAGAAGTGGACTTTTCACCGGCAAAAGCCAGGGTATGAACAGAGTGATTTAGGCGCCTCGGAAGGTCCAGTGTTTTTGGAGGAGGTAGCTATAAACTACCGTAATGAGCGAGGTAACCACCTGGGCAATGGGGGCATGGATGCCACACAACTCCACAAAAAGTTTTAGGCACAAATAGTTGATTGCAAGCGAGCCAATGGTGGTGACAAGATAGCGCGCGCCACTAACCCTGTCGCTCAGGGGCGACCCGCTGAACGAGATGCGACTTTGGAGCCAGTAGCCGGTCAGGAGCGTAATGGGGAAGGTGATACAGAGGGCCGCAATGTGGCGCGAAACATAGACAATACCGAGGTTGAGGTAGTCGAAACCCAACACCACGTCATACAGCAGTGCATACACAAGCCAGTTCAGCACAAGGTTACAACCACCACACACCGCATAGCGGAAGGTCTGCAACGGCAACACCCCACGCAGCGGCTTCACATAGAAAAAGTCTATGGCTTTCGTTATCTTCTCTGTTATCTTCATTTTTCACTGTTGTCCTTTTTAGTGCACCTTTTTGAAAAAGTTGCACTAAAAACTTTTCGCGAGATACCACGTATCTCTTCATTTACTTTGCTCTACCCACCCACATCCCCGCGAGTGCATGTCGTGGTGCAGATGCAAGGCTTGCGATGGGCGAGGATGCGCAGTTTACTAATCGTAAATGAGCTATCCGAGCCCGAGCGTAACGCGGCAGATGCCCACGAGAGGCGCTCGCTACGCTCGCTACTTTTTGCCTTGGAGCTCATACATCCGATCTCGCCATATAGCCGCCTGGGCAAAGTCGAGAGCCTTGGCCGCCTCCTCCATACGTCGGCGAGCATCCTGAATGGCACCCTCGCGCTCCGCCGCCGAATAGACACTCCTACTCTCGGCCGCCATTTGACCAACAGAGCCACCCAGGGGGTATGGTTCGGGGCCCTGCGAGGAGGTTGTACCCGATATGGTGGTGCGAGTGTAGCGCTTAATCTGGGTTGGGGTGATGCCGTGAGCCTCATTGTAGGCCATCTGCTTGGCACGTCGGCGCGCACTCTCGGCTATGGTAGCACGCATTGCGGGGGTAATCTTGTCGGCATACATAATCACCCTACCCTCCACGTTACGGGCGGCACGTCCGGCTGTCTGGGTGAGCGACTTCTCGTTACGCAGGAAGCCCTCCTTGTCGGCGTCCAAAATGGCAACCAGAGCGACTTCGGGAAGGTCAAGTCCCTCACGCAAAAGGTTTACACCCACAAGCACATCAAACGAGCCCGCCTTCAAATCCTCCAAGATTTGCACACGGTCGAAGGTGTCCACGTCGGAGTGTATGTAGCGATTGCGAATGCCGATGCGGTCGAAGTACTTGGAGAGCTCCTCGGCCATACGCTTGGTGAGGGTTGTGACAAGCACCCTCTGGCCCTTGTGAACACAGCCGTTTATCTCTTCGAGGAGGTCGTCCACCTGGTTTTCGGTGGGGCGCACTTCGATCTCGGGATCCAGCAGACCCGTGGGCCTGATGAGCTGCTCCACCACCGCGCCTTCGCTTCGTGCAAGCTCGTAGTCAGCGGGGGTGGCCGAGCAGTAAATCACGCTGTGGCCAAACATTTCAAACTCGCTGAATGTCAAGGGTCTATTATCAACTGCCGCGGGTAGGCGGAAGCCATATTCCACAAGGTTTTCCTTGCGCGCACGATCACCACCATACATGGCTCTCACTTGGGGAATTGTAACGTGGCTCTCGTCGACCACAAGAACGAAATCCTCGGGGAAATAGTCCAACAAACAGAAGGGGCGTTCGCCCGGCTTTCGACCATCCATATAGCGGGAGTAGTTCTCAATGCCCGAACAATAACCGAGCTCCTTGATCATCTCCACATCATACTCCACACGCTGTTTGATACGCTGCGCCTCGGTGGTGCGTCCCTCCTTCTCAAACTCCTCGATGCGCTGTCCGAGGTCAATCTGAATTTCGCGAATAGCTCTCTCGGTGCGCTCTTTGGTCGTTACAAAGAGGTTGGCAGGGAAGATGGTTATCTCTTCAAGCTCCTCGGTACGGGCACCTGTGTAGGGGTCGATGCGATAGAGGGCCTCCACCTCGTCGCCAAACATCGAGATACGGTAGGCCTCGCTCTCGGAGTAGGAGGGCATAACGTCGATGGTGTCGCCCTTAACACGGAAGGTGGCGGGCTCAAGAGTGTGCTCCGTACGAGTGTAGAGCGCGTCCACAAATTTGTAGAGCAATTTGCGCTGGGGAATCTCGTCGCCCAC
Organism: Tidjanibacter sp.; assembly: GCA_017547065.1. Lineage (GTDB taxonomy): Bacteria > Bacteroidota > Bacteroidia > Bacteroidales > Rikenellaceae > Tidjanibacter. The sequence continues at coordinate 11,567 of JAFYRC010000274.1, read as the reverse complement.
ACGCAGGGTTATGCTGTTCGCGTGGAAATCCGAGGGGTTGCCGATACCATAGAGGCACGACACACTCGACACCACAATAACATCCCTTCGACCCGAAAGTAGCGAAGCGGTGGTGTGGAGTCGCAGTTTTTCGATCTCGTCGTTGATTGCCAGATCCTTCTCAATGTAGGTGTCGCTGGCGGGCAAATAGGCCTCGGGCTGATAGTAGTCGTAGTAGGACACAAAGTATTCCACGGCATTGTCGGGAAAGAAGGCCTTAAACTCGCTATACAGCTGTGCTGCAAGGGTTTTATTGTGGGAGAGCACAAGGGTTGGGCGGTTGAGTTTCGCCACCGCATTGGCAATGGTGAAGGTCTTACCGGAGCCCGTAACGCCAAGCAGAGTGGTGTGGGGCACACCACTCTCTACCGAGCGCACCAAGCCCTCGATAGCCTCCGGCTGGTCGCCGGTCGGTTGGTAGTCTGCCACAAGTTTGAAATCCATATTACCTTTGCTTTACGCCTTGTAAAAAACGTTGTTCCCCGCGCTCCGAAACATAACGTCGGAGAGCTCTATTTTCGTGTAGCCCCGGGCGGAATCGAACCGCCATCACAAGAACCGGAATCTCGCATTCTATCCATTAAACTACGGGGCCATCAGCCAATTAAGAGTACAAAGGTCGCAATTTTATTTGAAACATCATAAGTTTTTTGTAGTTTTGCTCTATAACAAAAACCAAGCAACATCGGACTATGAAAATCAAAACAATACAGGGAGCATCGCTCATTGTGGGAATCATTACACTCTTGTGTGTAGCCACAGGTGTGGTGATGAGTTGGTTTGTTCACATCAGCTCTTGGTGGTGGGGTGTAATCTTCGCCATCAGTAGTGGCATTGTGCTCTTTTTCAGCACCAAGCAGATAATTAAGAGCTTTTTTATTCAGCGCATCAAGCCACTCTACCGCGTGGTGTTGGGTCGCGACGTGAAGACCGCCGAGCTATCGGCCGAGTTGGAGCAGAACAACAAAACCGAAAAGACTGTGAGTGCCGAGCTCAACCATTGGGCCGAGCAGAACCGCCGAGAGATTTCGCGCCTGAAAGAGAACGAAAAGTACCGTAAGGAGTTTGTGGGCAACGTGTCGCACGAGCTCAAAACCCCCATTTTCAACATCCAGGGCTACATCTCAACGCTCCTCGACGGCGGAATGAACGACCCCGTGATGATGCGTCGCTACTTGGAGCGCTCCGAGAAAAGTATCGACCGACTCATCAACATCACCAAAGATCTGGAAACAATTTCCAAGTTGGAATCGGGTGTGTTGAACCTCAAATATGAGCGCTTCGACATCGCCTCACTCACTCGCGATATTGTGGATACCATCGAGTTTGAGGCCACCAAAAAGGACATCACCATCGACATCGGTTGGCACTCCCAACAACCCTATCCTCCCGTGTGGGTAAAGGCAGACCGATACTATGTGGAGCAGGTGCTGATTAACCTGATTATCAACTCCATACGCTACGGCAACCAAGGCGGTCACACCTTTGTGAAATTTATTGACTTGTTCGACAAAATCCTCATCGAGGTGAGGGATGATGGCCGAGGAATCGAAAAGGAGGATATTCCTCGTGTGTTTGAGCGTTTCTACCGCACCGACAAGCACCGCTCGCGCGAGCAGGGTGGTACGGGCCTTGGTCTTTCCATTGTGAAACACGTCCTCGAAGCCCACGGAGAGAGTATTAGTCTGCGTAGCGAATTGGGCAAGGGTAGCACTTTTTCGTTCACTCTCAGCAAAAATTAACCAAATTTAACTACCTTTACGGACTATTTGGCACTTAATACAGATTTGACCATGACCATTTTTTCATCGATTGTGTGGAATGTGGACCCCACATTCTTCTCTATTTTCGGACTCGAAATACGCTACTATGGTGTGCTGTGGGCGCTGGCCTTCATTGCCGGAATCTACTACTTCACCAACTTCACCAAGCGCGAGAAACTGCCCGAGAGGCTTGTAGACTCGATGTTTTGGTATGCCACCCTGCTCGGTATTGCCGGTGCAAGGCTTGGCCACTGCCTTTTCTATGAGCCCGAAATCTACCTCGCAAACCCACTCCGCATCCTCAACATCCGTGAGGGCGGTATGGCCAGCCACGGTGCCGCCATCGGCTTTTTGCTCGGCTTGGCACTCTTCGCATGGCGCAACAAAATGCCCTTCTGGTGGGCTGCCGACCGCATTATGATACCCGTGGCCGTGGGTGGCGCAGGTGTAAGGCTTGGCAACCTGATGAACTCTGAAATCTATGGCGGCCCTACCGATCTCCCCTGGGGTTTTGTGTTCCGTAGGGCAGGTGAAACCGCCCCTATGCACCCCACGCAGATCTATGAGGCACTCTTCTATCTGTTGGTCTTTGTGGTACTGCTGTGGCTCTACTACAAGAAAGACGCCGGTCGCAAGCACCCTGCACTGATGTTTGGTGTGGGACTCATCGGTATCTTCCTCTCACGCTTCCTCCTGGAATATATCAAAAACGACCAGGTGGCATTCGAGGAGGGCATGAAAGCGACTATTGGCATGAATATGGGCCAGCTTTTGAGCATTCCCTTTGTGATTGCAGGCATTGTTCTTGTTGTCATCGGACTCAAAAACAAACCCCAGCACATTGCTTGGGCCGAGGCCAAAGAGGAGAAGCCCAAGGCCAAAAAGGTGGCGCCTCCCAAGGCAAAAAATTAAGCAAACAAGACACAAACAATAAATCCCCAAAAACTACGCACGCACTATGAGTAACGTGGTAAACAAACTGATTTTCAACTGCCTCGTGCAGTATGGAAACGTAGCACTCCCCAAGGTGGGCTCGTTGCAAGTGGAGGGTAGCCCCAAGAAGGTGAGCTTCTCCACCAAGATTTCCGACAACCACATCCCCGTAACCGACATCATCGCCGAGCAGGGCAATATGTCCGACGAGCAGGCCGCCGCACTCTATGGCGACTGGCTGGATAGCGCAAAGGGTGATGAGGGAGCTATTAAGATTGAGGGCGTGGGTGTAATCCTCCCCCAGAGCTTCCAGATTGCCGACGAGTTGCGCCGTGCACTTGGTGCCGACGAACAGGTTGTAACACTCAAAAAACGTTGCCGTTGTGGCTGGTTGTGGTGGGTGGTAGCCGTTGTGGCTATTGCTGCTGTGGCCATATTTGCTCTCTGCCCTTGCTGCAACAAGTGTTGCTCCAAAGGCGAGTGTGAAATGGTTGTCGAAGCAGAGGCACCCGCAGTGGTTGAGCCCGAAGTGGTGGTTGAGCCCGCCAAACCCGTGGCAAACCCTCCCGCAGCCGACAAGCGCTACAACGTAACCGTGGGCGTCTTCTCCATTAAGTATAATGCGCGCGCGTGCGCGAAGCAGGATCCCCTGGGTATTGGTGCCGAGAACTACACCATCGCTCCCTTCCCCAGCGGCATGTGGGCTGTGATCGCCTACTCCACCAACAACCTCAACGAGGCCGAGCGCATGCGTAAGGAGTACAAGAAAATCCAGTCGGACGTGTGGGTCTACAAAAGGTACTAAACCCACTGTAATACAACACTATAACAGCACACCCATTGCACTCTCCCCACACAAGGAGAGCCTCTTGGTTGCGCTCCGCAAAGAAGAAAACAAAACCCAATCATACCCAAACTAACCCGCAAATCCATGCAAGTGAAGAAGGTAATCGGCATTGGTAATGCCCTGACAGACTTTTTGGTAAACCTGCGTAACGACGACGTTCTGGCTCGCCTTAACCTCGGTAAAGGCAGTATGAACCTTGTGGACTCGGAGTTCCAGCGCAAAATTCAGGGTGAAACAGCCGACCTGCCCCACACCCTTTCGCTCGGTGGTAGTACCTCCAACACCATCCGCTGTATGGCGCGCCTCGGTGCAGAGGTGGGACTCATCGGTAAGGTGGGCAAGGATTCCACCGGCCACTTCTTTGAGCAGGCTCTCGAAAACCTCGGCGTAGAGCCCCACATCTACCACGGCGTTAACCGTTCTGGTAGGTGCTTGGCCCTCGTGTCGCCCGATGGCGAGCGCACCATGGTGACCTACCTCGGTGCTGCACTCGAACTCTGCGAAGCCGACATTACCCCCGATGTGTTTGATGGCTACGACTGCCTCTATATTGAGGGCTATATGGTTCAGAGTCACTCGGTTATCCGCCACGCAATCAAAACTGCCAAGGCGTGTGGTTTGAAGGTTGCCATCGATCTTGCAAGCTACAATGTGGTGCTGGAAAACAGGGCTTTCCTTTTGGATTTGGTGGATAAATATGTGGACATCATCTTTGCCAACGAGCAGGAGGCTGCGGCTTTCAGTGGTGAGGAGAATCCCGAAAAGGCTCTCGAATTTATTGCCGCAAGGTGTGATCTCGCCATTGTGAAAATCGGTACCAATGGCGCACTCATCAAAGAGCAGGGTGGCGAGAAAATCCACGTTGGTATTATGGCCGCCGCCAAGAGGGTTGACACCACCGGCGCAGGCGACTTCTATGCCGCAGGCTTCATGGCCGGCTTGTGTCAGGGCTTGAACCTCCGCCAGTGTGGCACCATCGGCGCCATCGCCGCAGGTAAGGTGATTGAGGTGGTTGGTACAACCTTTGGCGAGGATGCGTGGAGTGAGATTTTCTCGCTTGTTGAGAAGGTAAAATCCGAAAAATATCTCTTCTAATATGAGGGTAACAATAGAGCTTGAAGGCGCCGAATTTCGCGCTCCACACGGGTGCTACGACCTCGAAAAAGTGGTTGGAAACCGCTTTTTAGTGGATGTTTTGCTGGTTGTAGAAATTGGCGAAGCGGCCGAGAAGGATGAATTGTTGAAAAGTGTCAACTACCTGACTGTTTATGAACTCGTTCAGGATGAGATGCAGCACCCCTCCGACACCCTCGAAAATGTGTCGTGGCGCATCCAGGAGCGACTCTACAACACTTTTAATCAGATTGTTAGCTCAAAAATCAAAGTTTCCAAACTTGCGCCCCCTCTCGGTGGCAAGGTCGAAAAGGTCAGCGTAACTCTAACAAAATAAGGTGTTTACAATTTTGTTGAAAACCTGTTGAAAACACAACAAAAAGCCCTTGTTTTATCCAAAAATAAACCTCACCTTTGTAGCAAAGTCGGGCATCCCGACTTTGTTCATCTATGTGCTTGATTGTCAAGCGTGTAGATTTTTGGCGAGAGCAAAAAATCGAAAAAAATATATAAAATAAGGGAAACTATGTCTGAGAAGATGGAGAATGGGGGCGTATCCCCCGAACTCAAAGAGTTGAAATACGAGGATGTTTTGGCCAATGCCAAAGAGTATTTCAAAGGTGATGACCTCGCCGCAATGGTGTGGGTGAACAAGTATGCGCTGAAGGACTCCTTCAACCGCATCTATGAGGATTCGCCCGAAGCTATGCACCACCGTATCGCAAACGAAATTGCACGCATCGAGAACAACTACCCCAACCCCATGAGTGCTGAGGATGTGTTTGGACTGCTCGACCAGTTCAAATATGTCATCCCCCAGGGTGGTCCTATGACCGGTATTGGTAACAACCTCCAGATTGCGTCGCTGTCGAACTGTTTCGTTATCGGCCACCGCAACCCCGCCGACTCCTATGGCGGTATTATCCGTATGGACGAGGAGCAGGTGCAGCTGATGAAACGTAGGGGTGGTGTTGGTCACGACCTCTCACACCTCCGTCCCGCAGGTAGCCCCGTATTGAATAGCGCACTCACCTCCACCGGCATCGTTCCCTTTATGGAGCGCTACTCCAACTCCACCCGTGAGGTGGCACAGGATGGTCGCCGTGGTGCTCTGATGCTCACCCTCTCCATCAAACACCCCGATGCAGAGCGCTTTATCGACGCAAAGACTGTACAGGGTAAGGTTACGGGTGCTAACGTGTCTATCAAGATTGATGATGAGTTCATGCGCTGTGTTATCAACGGCGAGAAATATATCCAGAAGTTCCCCATTGACGCCGACAAACCTCTCTATGAGAAGGAGATCGACGCAAATGCTTTGTGGGACAAGATTATTCACAACGCTTGGAAGAGTGCCGAGCCTGGTTGCTTGTTCTGGGACACCGTGTTGAGGGAGAGCGTGCCCGACTGCTACGCAGACGAGGGCTTCCGCACCATCTCGACCAACCCTTGTGGTGAGATTCCTTTGTGCCCCTACGATAGCTGCCGATTGTTGGCACTCAACCTTTACAGCTATGTAGACAAACCATTTACCCCCGAGGCTTCGTTCAACCACGAGAAGTTCCAGAAGCACATCGAGATGGCCATGAGGATGATGGATGACATCATCGACCTCGAGTTGGAGAAGATCGACCTCATCCACAAGAAGATTGGTAAGGATCCCGAGGAGTTGGATGTTCGTCGCGTTGAGCTCTCGTTGTGGGAGAAGATCAAAGAGAAAGCCCTCAAGGGTCGTCGTACCGGTTTGGGTATCACCGCAGAGGGTGATATGTTGGCCGCACTCGGTATGACCTATGGTTCGGACGAGGCTATTGAGTTTGCTGTTGGCATCCAGAGGGAGCTCTGCTTGAACGCATATCGTGCATCGGTGAAACTCGCCAAAGAGCGTGGTTCGTTCCCTATGTACGACAACCTCAAAGAGGAGAACAACCCCATGATTGGCCGTATCCGCGAGGCTGATCCCGAGTTATATGCCGACATGATTCGCTATGGCCGTAGGAACATTGCGATGTTGACCATCGCTCCTACCGGTACTGTGTCGCTGATGTCGCAGACCACCTCCGGTATTGAGCCTGTGTTCCGCCCCGTATACAAACGTCGTAGGAAAGTTAACCCCACCGACCAGAACGTGAAGATCTCCTACAAGGATGAGGTGGGCGACTGCTTCGAGGAGTACTATGTATTCCACCACAAGTTTGTGGAGTGGTTGAAGGTTACCGGTCACAATGTGGACAACCTGGCTAACCTCACCGACGCCGAGATGGATGCATTGGTTGCAGCTTCGCCCTACAACCACGCAACCGCTAACGACATCGACTGGGTTGCTAAGGTGAAGATGCAGGGTGCAATTCAGAAGTGGGTTGACCACTCGATTTCGGTTACCGTAAACCTCCCCAATGATGTTTCGGAGGCTTTGGTTGCCGATGTATATAAGACCGCTTGGGAGTGTGGCTGTAAGGGTATCACCGTATACCGTGATGGTTCGCGCAGCGGTGTGCTCATCGACACCAAGAGCAAGAAGACCAACGCCGAGGAGTCGCAGTCAACCGCACCCATCAAGCGTCCCGCAGAGTTGGAGGCCGATGTTGTTCGCTTCCGCAACGGCAAGGAGGAGTGGATTGCATTCGTAGGTCTTCACAACGGTAGGCCCTATGAGATTTTCACCGGTCAAATTGACGAGGAGTCGCTCTATATCCCCAAATCCATCAAGAAGGGTTGGATTGTGAAAGTGAGGGAAGAGGATGGCACCAAGCGCTATGACTTCCGCTTCCAGGATAAGATGGGCTACCCCCACATCATTGGTGGTATCTCGCGTCTGTTCGATATGGAGTTCTGGAACTACGCTAAGCTGATTTCGGGTGTGTTGCGCAACGGTATGCCCATCGTGGATGTTGTGAACCTTGTGGACAGCTTGCAGTTCACCAGCGAGGGTATCAACATTTGGAAAGCAGGTGTGGCTCGTGCTCTGAAACAGTACATCAAGGATGGTACCAAGAGCAAACAGAAGTGTCCCAACTGCGGTAGCGAGAGCCTCGTATACCAGAATGGTTGCCCCACTTGCCACTCGTGTGGTTGGAGCAAATGCTCGTAGTGTAAGACACAGAGTATAACATACTTTATTTAGACCAGAGCAGGACCTCCTGCTCTGGTTTGCTGTAAAAATAGAATCAAACAAATTAATGAAAAGTAGTAAAAAGGGACTCGTGGCACTCACACCACTGATGGTTATGTTGGTAGTGTTTGGAGTTGGCTCGCTGATTGCGGGCGATTTCTATCGCATACCCATTTCGTTGGCGTTCCTTGTGGCCACCATCTACGCTCTCTTTATCGCCCCCGAGAAGGGACTCACTAAAAATATCGAGAAATTCTCGCAGGGTGCAGGCTCGCCACGCATCCTCTACATGATTTGGATCTTTATCCTTGCCGGTGCATTTGCCACCTCGGCCAAGGCGATGGGCGCAGTGGATGCCACCGTGGATCTGGCCTTACAGGCTGTTCCAAGCCGACTTCTCCCCGCGGGTATATTCTTTGCAACGTGCTTCATCTCGATGTCTATTGGCACCTCGGTGGGTACCATTGTGGCACTCACCCCAGTGGTTACGGGTCTGGCAACAGAGCTGGGTGTGGATGTTGCGTGGATGGTTGCGATTGTTGTGGGTGGCGCCTTCTTTGGCGACAACCTCTCGTTTATCTCCGACACAACCATTGCCGCCACCCAGACACAAGGCTGCGCAATGAAGGATAAGTTCCGCACCAACATTCGCCTCGTTGCCCCAGCGGCACTGATAGTGTTGTTGATTTACCTATTTAGTGGCAATGTGGTTGGCGAGGTTAACAACTCCGCGCTTACCCTCGTGGATACAATCAAGGTGCTCCCCTATATTGTGGTAATTGCCCTTGCGCTGGCGGGTGTTAATGTGCTGATTGTGTTGACATGTGGTATTGTGGCCACAGCGCTTATCGGCGTTGGTATGGGCACGGTGGAGTTTTTCGACTTCACAGCTTCGCTTGGCGAGGGTATGTGCTCGATGGGCGAGTTGATTATCGTAACGATGTTGGCAGGCGGCCTCTTGGAGCTTGTAAAGGTTGGTGGTGGACTCGACTACCTCATTAGGCTCATCACCCGAAACATCAACAACCGCCGTGGTGGCGAGGGAGCCATTGTACTGCTCACCACTCTGTCGAACGTGTGCACGGCCAACAACACCATTGCCATCCTTACCATTGGCGACATTGCGCGCAACATTGCCCAAAAGTTTGGTATTTCGGCCAAGCGTTCAGCCAGCCTTATCGATACGGCAAGTTGCTTTGTGCAGGGTATTCTTCCCTATGGTGCACAACTACTTATGGCCTCGGGATTGTCGGGCGTGTCACCCCTGGAGATTATCCCACACCTCTACTACCCGATGCTGATTGGATTGATGGCTGTGATTTCAATTATTTTCAATCCAAAACAGCAAATTCATACAAAAAATTGATATATTTGCCACACCTATGCGGAAATTTGAGCATAGGTGACCGCTTGAAAAAACACAAAAACAAATACATACAATTTTACAGACGATGAAATTCGGAAAAATCTTCGCAATGTTGGCTATGGTAGCAGTTGTTGCTACTGCCTGCCAGAACGAGCCAGAGGGTATTACCCCCGATGGTAGCGCAAGGGAAATCACCGTAAAAGGTTCTCTTGCCAACTTCAACCGCGCAACCGACACCGCCTTTGAGGAGGGTGACCAGGTTGGTCTGCACATCATCACCAACGAGGTTTACCTCAACAACGCACTCTACACCTACACAGGTGGTGCACTTGTGGGTGTGAAGACTAACTACTGGTACTTGGACAACGAGCTCCAGTCGACCGTTATCGGCTACTACCCCTACTCGTCCAATGCGGCCTACAAGAACGGTAGCTACACCTTTACCGTGAACGCCGACCAGAGCAACCACGAGAAATACACTCTGTCGGACCTGATGGTTGCAACCACAACCGCCAAACCCACCGCAGAGGCTATTGAGCTCCCATTTAAACACGCAATGTCGAAAGTGGTTATCACCATCGACAACCAGTTGGCAGACGAGGAGATTGACAATGTTTGGTTCTCGGAGGTTTATGGTAGCGCTACTCTCAACCTCACCGATGGCTCGATTGTGGCTACCGGCGAGAAGGGTACCATCAAAACCGCTCCCGTAACCATCAACGAGAAGGCTGCTTGGGCTGTAATTTTGGCTCCCCAGACCGAGGTTACTCCCAAGTTGATCGTAACCACCAAATCGAAAAAACAGTACACCTACCAGTTGGATGGTAGTGTAAACTTCTCTTCGGGTAAGGTTAGCACCGCAAACATCGTCCTGAAAGAGGATAGCATCTACACCAACTTCACCCCCACCATTAGCGACTGGGTTGCCGACAATGAGTTGCAGTTTGGTCAGAACCCCGAGGAGGGTGGTAACACCGGCGACAACGAGGGTGGCAACACCGGCGGTGGCGACATCGCAACCAGCGGTATCGTCTACCTCCACACCGGCGTTTGGAATGTTGACGGCGCTTGGTTCTCTGCTCACTTCTGGGATAGCACCACTTCTACCGATATCACAATGACCGACGCAGATGGCGACGGCGTGTTTGAGTGTGGTGTACCCGAGGGTATGACCAACGTTCTCTTCTGCCGCATGAACCCCGCATTCACTGGTTTCAACTGGGATGTTTACGAGGGTGAGACCTTGATTGAGGACCACGTTTGGAACCAGACCGAGGACCTCACTATTGGCGTTGAGCCCAACAACCACTACTATGTTACCGATTGGGAGAAGGGCACTTGGAACAATTCGAGCTACGATCCCTCGACAGACCTTGTAGGTAAGGATTCCGGCTTGGGCGTTGTTGGTTCGTTTGCAGCAAGTAATTGGGCTGAAGATATGCTTCTCTACTCCACTGAAACCACAGGTGTTTATGTTGCAAAGAATATTGAGTTCAAAACTTATGAGGCTTTCAAAATCCGCACCGTAGGTACTTGGGAAGGCGCCGTAAACCTCGGATCGGGCGATGTAAACTACTTTAAGGCCAACAAATATTTCTCGGTATTTGCTGGTGGTGGCGATATTATTGTTGAGGCAGCAGGCACTTATGACATCTATTTCGACCAGAATAATACCAGGGTTTACCTCATGAGTGCAGGTACCCCCTACACCTCTGCTACCGAGCAGACCACAAATGGTGCTGCTCCCGACGTTTCGACCATGAAATGGGGTTTGGTTGGTGTACACAACAGCTGGGGAACCGGTGATATTCCTCTCGTTTGGGATGGCACTTGCGGCTTGTATGTAGCCAAGAGCGCAACCCTCGCAGGAGCATTTAAGGTTCGTGCAGACGAGTCGTGGACAACCAACTTTGGCTCGGGTGGCGCCGTTGGTGTTAACAACGCAAGCGCAACCACCGTGTACAACAATGGTAACAACTGTTCTGTAACTGCTGGTACTTATGATGTATATTTCTGGTACGACAGCAACAACATCAAAGCCAATGGCAAACTCTGGGTTAAGTCTGTTGGTTCAGCTGCTCCTTCTTTGTAATGAGTAGTAAACTATAATGCAAAATAAAAAAGCTCGGAGCAAAACTCCGAGCTTTTTTATTTTAACAGGGTACCAACCATTGGTCCATACAATCAGTTTGTCTATTTACAATCCTTGCTGTCGAGCCAGATGGTCACGGGGCCATCGTTGAGCAGCGACACCTTCATATCGGCACCAAAGCGTCCACAAGGAATGGGTTTCCCAATAACAGTGGCAAGCTTTTGTTTGAACTCCTCATAGAGTGGTACGGCCACAGCCTCGCCCGCAGCGTGGATGTAGCTCGGGCGATTACCCTTGCGCGT
>JAFYRC010000273.1 GCA_017547065.1 Tidjanibacter sp. | reverse complement strand
GGCTATGACGGATGGAAATTGGAAGATGGTGGGACGAAAGGACGGAACATACTATCTGTTCAACCTTTTCAACGACCCACAAGAAGAGCACGACCTTTCGGCGCTCTATCCGGAGCGACTGGAGAGCATGAGATGCGAGTTTGAGGAGTGGTGGGCACAGACCACCAAAGGTACAAGGCTTGAACACAAAAATGCCTTCTACGCCTCGTGGCGATAGAACATCACCCCCTTCTAAAAACCCATTCGGGCGCGGGCCCAGGGCATAACAAAGGCGGGCGATTGCCTCCTTTCGAGCAGTGCCCTCATCTGCTCCATGTAGGGTTTGGTGTGTCGGAAATAGAGCTTCAAGCCCTCGCAAAGGGTGTTTTTAGGCTCGCCGTCGGCACCCTTATCGAAGCGGTGTTTGGGGCACTCGCCACGGCACGCAAAGTAGAACTCGCAACCCAAACACTCCCTCGGGAGAGTGTTGCGCTTATCAAGACCAAAGCGAAAGCGTTTGCCCGAAGCATAGATCTCGGCTAGCGAGGTCTCCTTAATATTACCCAGCAGGTATTCGGGATAGACAAAGTGGTCGCAGTTGTAGACGTCGCCATTGTGTTCCACCACCAAGCAGTCGCCGCACGTTTCGCCCATCGAGCACACGCCCGGTTGCACACCGCAGTATTGAGCCAGCGTGGCGTCGAACATCTGCACAAAGTAGCGTCCCACGTCGGAGATTACCCACTCGTCGAACACATCGTTGAGAAACTCGCCATAGGCCCTTGCGGAGATGTTCCACTCGGCAGGCCTTGCACCCTCCGTCGAGGGCGACACAATCAGCGGGCGGTGCATTCCGGGTCTATCCACCACGTGTTCCACGGCGGGCAGGAACTGCATATAGCGGCTACCTATGGACTTAAAGAAGCGATACACCTCGGCTCCACGACCCTCGCAACGGCTATTGACCACGCTGAGGGTGTTGAACTCCACACCATAGCGTCGAAGCATATCCACAGCGGCCATCACCCTATCCCACGTGGGTTTTCCGCCCTTATCCAGTCGGAAAGCATCGTGGATATCCTTGGGGCCATCGAGCGACACACCAACCAGAAAACCATTCTCCTTGAAGAACTCACACCACTCCTCATTGATAAGCGTGGCGTTGGTTTGAAGCGTATTGTCGATGCGCTTACCCGAGGCATATTTTTGTTGGAAAGCCACGGCCTTGCGGTAGAAATCCACCCCCAACAAAAGGGGTTCGCCGCCGTGCCAGCAGAATGTCACCACATCCACGGCATTGGCCGTAATGTATTGGCGCACATACTCTTCCAGCAGTTCGTCACTCATAACGGCCTGATGTCCGCCATACTGCACCGCCTTATCGAGGTAGTAGCAGTAGGCACAGTCAAGGTTGCACGCCGAGCCTGCGGGCTTGAGCATGGTGCTAAAAGCCACCGGACGCATCTCCTTTTGTGCGTCGGCAAAGGTTGCAACACTTCGTTTCTTCATCATCGCCGAAAGGTTTCTATTCTCTTGAAAAAAACTGACGACTACATTTCGCCTCGTCCGAGGCGCACCACCACAGGTTTGTGGTCGCTCATAGGCTCGTCGTAGGAGGCATATTCCTTTACCTCAAAGGCCTCCTCATCCACCAAAACGTAGTCTATACGGAAAAGGTTGTAAAGCCCCTTGAAGGTATACTCCACTCCCCTGCCTTTTTCCACAAAAGCGTCCTGCAAATCGCATCCCTTGCGCACCACGCGGTAGACATACGACACGGGCGTGTCGTTGAAATCGCCACACACCACCACAGGGTGAGGGCTCTGCCTTACCTCCTCGGCCACAGCCTTGGCTTGCACAGCACGCAGGCGGTAGTTGTCGGCCAACTTACGGGCAATAACCGAGAGTTTTTTGCCCGCGAGGGTGTCAAGAGCAATGGATGGACGGAGGGTTGTGGAGCGTTCTTCGAGGTTAACACCCGTAGACTGGAGGTGGTTGTTGAACACCCTGACCGTATCGCGACCAATCTTCACGTCGGACCACACAGAGTGCACCATAAGGCTGTCGGCACACGCCACACCCCTGCGCACAATAGGCCACGCACTAAACAGCGCATATCCCGAGCCCGGAAATTCGCCCTCCTCGGGTACACTTCCATTCACGAAATATCCATAGGAGAGTTTTTTCAGCTTGTCGCGAAAATCACGAAAATCCTGCTCGGAGGAGAAGTGGGCCTCCTGTAAACAGAGCAGCTGCACACCTTTGCCATTCACCCACTCGGCCACACTATCGAAGCTCGTCGCCACAGCGGGGTCGCTTGCGTCGCTAAAATTCATCACATTGTAGGTCGCCACAACCAGATCGTTTCGGTCCCTATCGACCGTCACGGGTTTGGTTCCGAGGTCGGAGCGATAGAAAAGGCCCATGGTACCACCGCCCAAAAAGAGCATTGTGGCCGAGAGCCAAAACCACCTATCCCATCTCACTACCCACCACAGGGCACAAAAGAGGTTTGTGAGGTAGACTATTGGGTAAACAAGTGCCGCGAAGGCAGGCAGGGCAAAGTGCTCGGGGCTGATGATCCTTGCCATCAGGCCCAATACGAGAGCGAGCGCTGCCACCATCGACACCGCCAGCATGACCACGTCAAAGACTCCCCACACAAACCTGCGGTTTGCGCCTTGGGGGCGTTCACGGCGAGCCTTGCGGTTTTCGTTGTAGTAGTATCCTTCCCTACTCCTTTTGCGTTTCATGGCGTGCAGGATAGACTTTTATTAATACCAAATTTGGTGTTTCTTCTTCCAGTAGCGCAACAGCAAAAAGCCCCACAGCATACCGCCGAGGTGGGCAAAGTGAGCCACTTTGGAGCCCGACGAGGCAATGCCACTGAATAGTTCAATCGCACCATAGAGCACCACGAACCATTTGGCTTTGAGCTGAATGGGAGGGAAGAGAAGTGCAATAATATTGTTGGGGTGGAGCATACCGTAGGCCAGCAGAAGGCCAAACACGGCACCCGATGCACCAACGGTAGTCATCATCGGCACGCGGTAGCCCTGAGCCACCAACACCGAAGCCTCGGCCCAGTTGACACCCAACTGAATAAGTCCGGCACCAATGCCACATACGAGATAGTAGATGAGGAATTTCTTACTTCCGAGGTCATACTCCAAGATGCGGCCAAACATCCACAAGGCAAACATATTGAAGAAAAGGTGAGTGAAATTGGCGTGCATAAACATGTAGCTCACCAACTGGAAAGCATCACTAATGCTCCACGGAAAGCTCAGCGCCATGTTGTTCATCACCCACG
>JAFYRC010000034.1 GCA_017547065.1 Tidjanibacter sp. | reverse complement strand
TCCTGCAATTTGATACCCAGCTCAACAAGTTGTGCGGGATCAATTGTGGTGGGCGAGTCAACCATCACATCACGGCCCTGGTTGTTCTTGGGGAATGCGATGTAGTCGCGGATGGAGTCGGAGCCACCAAACAGCGAGCAGAACCTATCGAAACCGAAGGCGATACCTGCGTGGGGAGGTGCACCAAACTTGAAGGCGTTCATCAGGAAGCCAAACTGTGCCTCTGCCTGCTCGGCGGTAAAGCCAAGGAGTTTGAACATCTTCTGCTGCAACTCCCTATCGAAGATACGAACCGAACCGCCACCAATCTCCACGCCGTTGCAGCAGAAGTCGTAGGCATTAGCACGTACCCTACCGGGATCGCTATCCATATACTGTACATCCTCGGGCTTGGGCGAGGTGAAGGGGTGGTGCATAGCATAGAAGCGCTGAGTCTCCTCGTCCCACTCCAACAAGGGGAAGTCAACAACCCACAGAGGAGCAAACTCCTTGGGATTGCGCAAACCGAGCCTGTCGCCCATCTCCAAACGCAACACGTTCAGAGCCGAGAGGGTGTGTTTCTTCTCACCTGCGAGGATAAGGATGAGGTCGCCAACCTTGGCACCACATTTCTCTGCAATAGCAGTGAGCTCCTCAGGAGTGTAGAACTTATCGATGCTCGACTTAATTCCTGCCTCCTCGATGCGGATCCACACAAGACCCTTAGCGCCCACCTGGGGACGTTTCACAAAGTCAGTCAGGCCATCAATCTGCTTGCGGGTGTAGGTTGCGCAGCCCTCGGCTACGATTGCACCCACATACTCTGCCGAGTCGAACACTACAAAATCCTTGCCCTTTACGTCGGCAGTAATATCGTTGAACTCCATACCGAAGCGGATATCGGGTTTGTCGGAGCCATATTTCTCCATAGCCTCGTGCCACGACATACGGGGAAAATCGTGGGTCATCTCCACGCCCAAAACCTCCTTAAAGAGGGTCTTAGCAAACCTCTCAAACACGTTGAGAACGTCCTCCTGCTCCACAAACGACATCTCGCAGTCGATCTGGGTAAACTCGGGCTGACGGTCGGCACGGAGGTCCTCGTCACGGAAGCAACGAACAATCTGGAAGTAGCGGTCGTAGCCTGCCACCATCAGAAGCTGCTTGAAGGTCTGGGGGCTCTGGGGAAGAGCATAGAACTTACCGGGGTTAAGCCTCGAAGGTACGAGGAAGTCACGAGCACCCTCGGGGGTCGAATTGATCATATAGGGGGTCTCGATCTCCATGAAGTTCTCACCGTCGAGGAAGTTGCGGGTAACCTGTGCCATGCGGTGACGCAACATCAGCGCATTTTTCAGAGGGTTACGCCTCAAATCGAGGTAGCGGTAGCGCATACGCAACTCGTCGCCACCGTCGGAGTTGTCCTCAATGGTAAAGGGAGGGGTGTCGGCAGCGTTGAGCACTCGGAGTGTGCTAACACCAATTTCGATATCTCCTGTGGGAATCTTGGGGTTTTTGCTGGAACGCTCCAAGACTGTACCCTCGGCCTGGATAACATACTCCCTACCGAGCGAAGCGGCAATCTGCCTGCACTCCTCGGGCGACGAGTCGTCCACCACCAATTGTGTGATACCATAGCGGTCGCGAAGGTCGATGAAGGTCATAGCACCCAAATTGCGCACCTTCTGTACCCAGCCGGCAAGAGTTACCTGCTGCGAGAGATTGTCGAGGCGAAGTTCGCCACAAGTGTTTGTTCTGTACATAAAACGAATGTTGTGTGTGTTATAATAATTTCCTATTTTTGCACTATTGAAAAATCTCTCAAAGATACGAAAAAAGTATGGACGTAGAATACAATATGGACCATTTTTTTATGCAGAGGGCCATTTCGGAGGCAAAAATAGCCTTCGAGCAGGGCGAAGTACCCATCGGAGCAGTGGTTGAGTGTGGCGGAAGGATTGTTGGCAAGGGTCACAACCTGGTCGAAACACTCGGCGACGCAACCGCCCACGCCGAGATGCAGGCCATCACGGCGGCGATGAACACCCTCGGCGGAAAGTACCTCACCGAGTGTACACTCTATGTTACCGTGGAGCCGTGCGTGATGTGTGCGGGTGCGCTCGCGTGGAGCCAAATTGGGCGTGTGGTCTATGGCACCGACGAGCCCAAGAAGGGCTACACCACCATCCCCCACCCCATTCTTCACCCAAAAACCAAAGTCGAAAAGGGCATTATGGAGAAGGAGTGCAGGGAGTTGATGGAAGATTTTTTCAAAAAACTACGACGATAAATTTGTTATCCTTTGACAAATTTTGTAATTTTGCCGATTGAGTACAAATCGGCTCGGAAATAATAAATATTAACAAACATAACTAAAAGAAGAAAATGAAACTGAAATCGCTTGTTATCGCCCTTGCCGCTGTTTTGGCGAGCGCAACCGCACTGGCTCAGGACCCCGTAACCGAGGTTAACAAAATGTGGAACGAGGCTGTGCCCCTCCTCAATGCTAAAAACTATGCAGAGGCTCTGCCTATCCTCGAGAAGACCGTAGAGGCTGCGATGGAGGCTGACGCAATGGAGGTTGCTGAGAAAGCACAGAAGTTCATCCCCACCTGCTACTTCCAGATTGGTATTTCCCAAATGAAGGCTGGTAAGGTTGACGATGCTTTGGTTAACCTTAACAAAGCTAACGATGTTGCTCTGCTCTACAACAATGCAAACGTGTCGCGCAACGCAAAGAACGCTATCTCGCAGGTTTACAGGGTTAAAGGTGCAAACGCTTTCAACAGCAAAGACTATGCAACCGCTGTTGTAGACTTCGCAAAAGGCTATGAGGTTAAC
>JAFYRC010000272.1 GCA_017547065.1 Tidjanibacter sp. | reverse complement strand
CCCCGCCAGCTCAAACGCCGTATGCACATTGAGAACCTCGAAGAGTTCGACCAGGAGGTTGGTCAGAAGGACTGGGTGGCAGCCTTGGCTCACTATGGTGAGTGGGAGTATTTTTCGGTCTTTGCCATCGACCACCCCTATCACAACCTTGGTGTTTACCACCCGCTGAAAAGTAAGGTTATGGACTGCTTTATGATACACCTCCGCACCCGACTCGGCATGGAGGTTGTGCCTATGTTTGGCCTTGCGCGCAAGGCGTTGCAGTGTAAAAAGGCAGGTGAGCAGATGGCCCTCGGACTGATTGCCGACCAGAATGCCTACCTCAAAGATAGCGACCGCAAGTGGCGTATGTTCCTCAATCAGCCGGCCCTCTTCTTTGGCGGTATGGGCCACTATGCCAAGAGGTTTGGTATGCCTGTCTACTTCCTCGAAATCGACGAGCGCAAACCTTCGCACTACAACTGCCGTTTTGTAAGGCTCTACGACGGAGTGGAGGATGTGGACGAAACGGTGATTATGGACCGCTACGTTGCCAAATTGGAGGAGATGATTCGCCGCCGTCCCGAGCTGTGGCTCTGGTCGCACAAACGCTGGAAAGTGAAACCTCCACAGGACGCCGTAATTAGCGAATAGCAATTAGCAATAGGAATACTGAATGACAGCCAAAGTGGTGATACTCAACTGGAATGGAGAGAAATTTTTGAGCAAATTTCTCTACTCGGTTGTGGAGTCGCTCCCCCAGGGTGTTGGCGTTGTTGTGGCCGACAATGGCTCCACCGACAACTCCAAGTTTACGGTGGAGATGTTCAACGCTGCTCCCGACATTGAGTTGGAGGTGGAGTGGTTGCCGCTGGGCGAAAACTTTGGCTTTGCCGAGGGATACAATAGGGCCCTGGCGAGGATTGAAGCAGATGTGTATGTGCTTCTGAATAGCGATGTAGAGCCACAGAAGGGGTGGCTTGACCCCCTCCTGATCTACCTCGAAGAACACGACGATGTTGCCGCCGTGCAACCCAAAATACTCTCCTATGACCACCCCGACCACTTTGAGTATGCAGGTGCGGCGGGTGGCTTTGTGGATCGCTTTGGTTACCCCTTCTGCCGTGGTCGCATTATGCAGACCACCGAGAAGGACGAGGGGCAGTATGACGACGTGAGAGAGGTCTTTTGGGCCAGTGGCGCGTGTATGGCCATCAAGGCCGAGGCTTACCGTAGGGCGGGTGGCTTGGATGGCGACTTCTTTGCCCACATGGAGGAGATTGACCTCTGTTGGAGATTGCAACTGATGGGGTGGAAGGTGGCTGTGGTGCCACAAGGTGTGGTGCGCCACGTTGGCGGAGGTACACTTCCAAACAACTCTCCGATGAAGATATATCTCAACTTCCGCAATTCGCTCTGTATGCTCCATAAGTGTCTGCCCAAGAGTGGGTTGTGGCGATTGAAGGTGCGTAGGTGGATGGATATACTCTCGTGCGTGGTTTACCGCCTGAGTGGTCAAAAGGAGTTTGCCAAGCAGGTCCTCAGGGCCCACGACGACTACAAAACCCTGCGCCCAGCGCTGGATGCCAAACGTGAGGCTGTGTTGCGTGAGGCGGTTGTGCTGGAACCCCCGACCATTTGGCGAGGTTGGATAGTGTGGCGCTATATGCTCGGTCGCCAAAAGAGCTTCAAGGGAATAGTGATTGGAAATAAAAAATAGGTGCAAGTAGTTGCACCTATTTTTACATTGTATGCTCTCGGCACCGCCTAACGGCACAATTTGTTGTAGTTGCAGTGTAGGAGATTGTGGTCGTTGTCGTAGAGGTGCATACCGTTGCCCAGACAGAACTTCCACATCTTACACTCCTTGCACTCGCCCTTGTGGGCCCACTCGCGGTTGCGGAAGGGCTCAAAGCGGTTGTTCCACACCTCCCACAGATTATCTTTGTAAATATTGCCTTGGTCGAAGCCTGCTCGTATGCTGGTGCAGGCACTAATGGCACCGTCAATCTTGATGCCGGCAATGCTCACGCCTGCCATACAGCCGAAGAACCTATCCCTCACCTCGGCCTCGTAGCCACCCAGGAATCCCTCGCAAGCATACTCACACTTGATGCGACCATCCTTGCGGGTGTCGATGATAAACTCCATCAGTCCTCGGTACTCCTCGGGCGAGAGTTGGAGGGCGTCGTTGTCGGCAGCCCTGCCCACGGGGAAGATTGTAAAGAGCCTCCACGCCTTGCAACCCCTCTCAATGAGCCACTCGCGAAGGGCGGGTAGGGATGCGTAGTTGTGGGGCCCCACGCACGTAACTACGTCGTATACAATGCCTTCGGTGTTGATTATTACATCCAGTGCACGCACTGCATTGGCCCAGCTCTGTGGGTGACGACGTATGGCGTTGTGTACCTCCTCAAAGCCGTCGAGCGAGAGAGTTATGGAGCGAAGGCCCGACCTCACGAGTGAGTCCATACGCTGGCGTGTGAGCAACATTCCGTTGGTTACCACGCCCCACGGATAGCCCCTCTTGTAGAGCTCCTTGCCCACCGATTCGAGGTCTTTGCGACAGAGGGCCTCGCCACCCGTGATAACAACCATCACCCTGTTGGGGTTGACGTGTGGGGTGATTTGGTCCACGGCACGCAGGAAATCCTCGGCGGGCATATCTGCCACGGTGGCACTACTGCGACAATCGCTACCACAGTGTCCGCAGTTGAGGTTGCAGCGCAACGTACACTCCCAAAAGAGTTCCCTCAATTCGTGCTGCTCGGCCAATTCTTTCCTTATGCCGGCAAACAAACCGAGGGCGATGCGCTTGCGTAGTCCTATTTTTCGTGGATTACTCATTAGTGTTGTTTTCAGGTGTTGCTTCCTCCATTACAATCACTCCGTCGAAGTTGAGCAAACTCTCGTCAGTGGTATTGTAGAGCCCATTCTGCTGGCCATCCACATCCTCGGCCACAAACGTGGCTTCCCACTGAACTTGGCCAACATAGATGGCAAACTTGCCTTCGGCATCGGTTATGGCTGGCTTGCACGAGGTGATAGGGCCGTAGGTGTAAGTCACACCATTGTGCCCATCCCACTCATAATCACGTGTACCGACATAGACTTTCACGCCCTCGATGGGCTTTCCGTCGGTATTTGTGACCTTACCCTTGAACTCCCTGTCCCAGCACTGGTCGGGATTAGGCTCCGGCATGCCATAGCAAGCGGTCAGGATTGGCGCAGCCGAAAAGCCTAACAGACTCAGTAGAATGTTTTTTACTCCTCGTTTCACGGCGTCTAATGTCAAAAGTCTAACGTCTAATGTCTAATGGGGCGGACGCTTTCCGTCCGAAAAAATAATCAGCCAACGGCTAACGGCAAAAGCCCATTAACCTTGCGATTCCTCGAAGAATTGCCACAGAGCGTCGCCCTGGGGTACGGGTGCCACGATTTTGATGGGCACCTTCCTTACGGGGTGGATGAACTCCACGCTGCGAGAGTGGAGCGAGATGCCACCACCCTGATTGGAGCGTTTTGCGCCATATTTAAGGTCGCCCTTGATGGGGCATCCCACCTTTGCGAGCTGGCAACGGATCTGATGGTGACGGCCCGTAATTAGCTCCACCTCAAGGAGTTTATAGTTCTTGCTGCCGCCGAGCAATTTGTAGCGCAACTCGGCACGCTTGGCGTCGCCCTTCTGGGAGTTGTAGGCCGAGGCTTTGTTGGTCTTGCCATCGCGGCTGATGTAGTGCACGAGTGTGCCCTCCAACTCCTCGGGAGCCTCCTCGGTGATGGCCCAGTAGCGCTTGTCGATATCGCGGTTGCGCACCATTTCGTTGAGCCTTACGAGGGCCTTGCTTGTCTTGGCGAAGAGCACCACGCCACTCACGGGGCGGTCGATGCGGTGTACCACACCGAGGAATACATCGCCGGGCTTCTCGTCCCTGATTTTGATAAACTCCTTGATGTAGTCCTCCAATCCGAGGGTACCCTCGGTGTCGGATTGTACGAGGTCGCCGGCGTGTTTGTTCACGGCCAACAAGTGGTTGTCTTCGTAGAGTATGTCGTGTTTGTTAAACATTGCTTGGGTTGTATCTGTGGGTTTGTAAATTAGAGTTCAAAAGTGAAAGGCAACAGATCGCTGGCCTTCTCAACCACCGAGGCGGTGCCTGCGCCGGTCATGATAACCTTGAAGTTGCGTCCCTGACGTTTCTCAACGTCCTGCAACACCTGACGGCACTGACCGCAAGGGTAGCACTCCCTGTGGCTGGGCACTGAGGCGATAGCCAGAGCAACGATTTTGTCCTCGGGAGTTGTTGCCTGGTGGTGGAAGAGCAGGGTACGCTCGGCGCAAAGACCTGCGGGGTAGACCTCGCTCTCCACGTTGCTACCCGTGACGATGCGTCCGCTTTCGAGCCTTGCCGCTGCTCCCACGTGGAAGTTGGAGTAGTGGGCTAGAGCCTTCGAGCAGGCCTCCTGGGCCGCTGTTACGAGTTCTTGCTCCTCAATGGGCATCTCCGAGATGGAATCGTAGTGGAGATAGTCGAGTGTAAGTTGCTGTTTCATAAATCTATTGATTTTGTTGTCTTTGTTTCTAAAATGGTCCTGCGGGCAAAATGTGTGCCGCCCGATGTGTGGTGTGGGGGTGTGTTATCCGCCCAACTACTCCCAGGGCCAGCACCATGTGCGGGTGCGCACGGTGTAGGCTCCGCCCTCTTCGAGCAGTGTCTTACACTTGCTCTTGGTGGTGAATATGGGGTTGATGAATTGGCGCAGATATTCGTAGGCTCCGTTGAGGGCAATCTGTCCATGCTGCGGGTTGGTGCGGTAGTGGGAGGTAAGCATCACCACGCTCCACCTGCACAGCTCGGGGTTGTTGGGGTTGCTCACTCGGGCTGAGGCAATGGGTGTACCAGCCTTCACCTTCTCGCCCTGCGCCACCTTCACGTTGGTTACGCCGAGATAGTCGGTGTAGATACCCTCCTCGTGGAGGATGCGCACCTTGTCGCGGGTTGTTTCCACCACAACGCCTTTCCTTGCGGCATATACCTCCGTGGGCTTGCCTGCGGAGAACTTCCACGCACAAAAGTCTACGAGATTGAGATGCTGGGCCATACCGCACGCCAGGGGCGAAAGCCTCTCGGCCATCACCACCGCACCCTTATTCAGGGGGATGCGATAGACTGCGTCAGTCTGCGGAGCCTCCACCACCTCCAACTGTGCAAAGCTGGTGAGTATGGCGCACATCAGGGCAATCGCTGTGGCTATGAGTCGTTTCATCGTTTTATCAGTTTTACTACGTTTTCAACGTGGTGAGTGTGGGGGAACATATCCACGGGTTGAACGGCCACAACCTTGTAGTGCTCATCCATCAGTGCCAGGTCTCGGGCCTGAGTTGCGGGGTTGCAACAAACGT
>JAFYRC010000271.1 GCA_017547065.1 Tidjanibacter sp. | reverse complement strand
TAACCACTCGCAACTATGAAAAAAGCATTCGTTTTTCCCGGTCAGGGAGCACAATTTAGCGGTATGGGACGCGACCTCTATGAGAGCAGCCCCGCAGCCCGCGCTCTGTTTGACAAGGCCGACGAGGTCTTGGGATTCAAGATTAGCGAAATTATGTTTGGTGGCACCGACGAGGAGTTGCGCCAAACCAAAGTAACTCAGCCTGCGGTGTTTATCCACTCCGTGGCGGCGGCTGTGGCCCTGGGAGAGGAGTTCTGTCCCGATATGGTTGCGGGCCACTCGCTCGGCGAGTTTAGTGCCCTTGTGGCCTCGGGTGCCATCGACTTCGAGTCGGGCCTGAAGTTGGTCTATGCTCGTGCGTTGGCGATGCAGTCGGCTTGCGAAGCTGTGCCCTCCACAATGGCTGCTGTGTTGGGCCTTGCCGACGAGGTGGTCGAGCAGGTCTGCGCGGGTGTCGAAGGAGTCGTTGCGGCCAACTTCAATTGCCCCGGTCAGGTGGTCATTTCGGGCACTTTGGAGGGGGTCAAAGAGGCCTCGGTGAAGCTTAAAGAAGCTGGTGCCAAACGTGCTCTGCCTCTGGCGGTTGGCGGAGGTTTTCACTCGCCCTGTATGGAGTCGGCAAGGGTCAGCTTGGCAGAGGCTATCGAGCAGACCGAGTTTCACACTCCACGCTGCCCCGTATACCAGAATGTCGACGCCCGTCCCCACACCTCGCCCGAGGAGATTAAGGCCAATCTGATCGCTCAGCTCACCTCGCCCGTGAGGTGGACCCAGAGCGTGAAGGCGATGTTGGCCGATGGTGCCGAAGAGTTCGTGGAACTCGGTCCCGGAGCGGTGTTGAAGGGGCTTATATCCAAAATTAGGGCATAGGAATTGACAACACAACAAAACCATAAAAACTATGAAGAAAACATTTGTATTACTGACTGCACTGATTGCGCTTATGACAATTTCGTGTAACCCCCAGGGTGGCTCGGCCGATCGCGAGAACCCCCTGTTGGCCGAGTGGACCACCCCTCTGGGTGTGCCTACCTTCGACCAGATTCAACTCGATGACTATATGCCCGCCTTTGAGGCCGCAATGAAGGCCAACAAAGAGGAGATTGAGGCTATCGTCAATAACCCCGAGGAGCCCACTTGGGAGAACACCATCCTCGCCCTCGACAATGCTGGCGAACTGCTCAGCAAGGTTTCCAACTGCTTCTTCCTGGTGGCCGAAGCCGACACCAACGAGCAGATGCAGCAAATCCAGGTAAAAGTGAGCCCTATGCTCTCGGCCCACAGCGACGAGATTATGATGAACCCTGCTCTGTTCCAGAGGGTTAAAAAAGTCTACCTTGGTCGCAAAAATGCCGGCCTCGATGAGTATCAGATGCGACTGCTCGAGGATACCTACAAGGGTTTTGAGCGTTCGGGTGCCAACCTCTCGGAGGCCGATCAGAAGGAGCTTTCGGAGATCAACCAGAAGCTCTCGGAGGCTGGTGTGAAGTATGCCAAAAACCTGCTCGCAGCCAATGCCGAGTTCGAGATGGTAATCGAGAGCAATCAGCTCGATGGTCTGCCACAGAGCGTGCGTACCGCAGCCAAAGAGGCCGCCGAGGCCAAAGGCTACAAGGGTAAATACCTCTTCGACCTGAGCAAGCCAAGTATGATTCCCTTCTTGACCTACTCGAAGAATCGCGAGTTGCGCGAGAAGCTCTACACCGGCTACCTGACCAAGTGTAACCTCGACGACAAGAACGACAACAAAGAGGTGATCAACACCC
>JAFYRC010000270.1 GCA_017547065.1 Tidjanibacter sp. | reverse complement strand
CCGAGGGTTACCAGACCAACATTGGTGACCGTGGTGCGAAGCTGTCGGGTGGTCAGCGCCAGAGGTTGAGCATTGCCCGTGCGGTGCTGAAAAACCCCGACGTGCTGATCTTGGACGAGGCCACGAGTGCGCTCGACACCGAGAGCGAGAAGCTGGTGCAGGAGGCCCTGGATAAGCTCCTTTCGGGCCGTACATCGGTGGTTATTGCCCACCGCCTGAGCACCATCAAGAATGCCGACCGCATCTTGGTGATTGACGAAGGCCGCATCGCCGAGGAGGGCACCCACGCCGACCTTATCGAACGCGGCGGCATCTACGCCAAACTCGTTGCATTACAACAGGTGAACTAAAAAAGTCGGTCGACGGTCGACTGTCGACATAAAAAAGCCCGGCGGTTTGCCGGGCTTTTTTTATCTATTTAGACCTCTAATTCTCAATCTTCCACGCTCTTTTCACCTTGGTGAGGGTGTAGGTTGCGGGGATTGTGCGGCCGTTGGCCAGCACCACCGTGGCGGTCACCTTGGCCTCGGTTTTGCCCGCATCGTAGGAGTAGATGTCAACCCTCTCCACGCCGCCGACCTCGCGCAGCTTGGCAGCCCTCTCGGCAAACATCTCCGCATATATGGCCTCCTCGCCGGCACCAATGTTGACCATCGTCAAGGCCTCCTTGACATTACCTGCCGCAAGCTCGGTCCAGCACTTTGCCACAACCACATCGGGTGTGCGCTGCGACGAGCAACCACCCAACAACAATGCTCCCAGAGCAACCACTGCACAAATATATTTTCGCATCTTCATATCGTTTTATCTCTTTATTGCTATTGGCTATTGGCTATTGGCTATTGGCCGTTGGCTTACAGACCCCTCCGGCACTTCGTGCCACCTCCCCTAACTTAGTGGAGGAGTGGTATTACAGTTTCCAGTCCCTTTCTTGCCCTTTCTGTCCTTCAACCGTCTACCGTCTACCGTCAAACGTCTACCGTCGGACAGACGCCCCCGCCCTTCGGGCACCCCCTCTAACTTAGAGGGGGAATATCCTTTCCTGCCCTTTCTTGCCCTTTCTTGCCCTTTCTTGCCCTTTCTGCCCTTCTACTGTTCTCGGACACGCAGTGTCCGCCCCATTAGACGGTAGACGGTAGACGGTAGACGGTAGACTAATCAAGAATAACATACTCTCCACACGCGTGGAGGTAGCCCTTGTGTCCATCCTTTTCGCACGGAGCATAGCGGCCCACAAAGTCGCCAATCTGGTCCATAACACACGGCAACACCTCGCGGCCCTGGGCGTTCACAAGGCCCCACTTACCGTCCATCTTCACCTTGGCAACACCGCCACCGAAGTTCTCCACAGCCTCGTAGACACAGCCGATCTCCTCGCGTCCATCGGTACCCGCAAAGCCCCAGCGGCCCGCGTGGCGCACCTTAGCGAAGCCCTCAACGAAGGGCTCAACGTGCTCATACAGACAGGGAATAAGTTCCTTACCGAGGGCGTCCACAAGTCCCTTACGGGAGCCCTTCGACACCACCACGGCACCACCCTTATACTCACCTGCGCCATCGTAGCGACACACGAATTCGAGGTGGCCCTCGGTGTTGATATATCCCAGATTGTCGCGACTACGCACCTGCGCGAGTCCCTCGGAGAAACTCTCTGCTTTCTCGTAGCGGCACACGATAACCTCGCGTCCGAAGGTGTCGATGTAGCCCCACTTGCCACCCAGCGACACGGGTGCCAGACCATCGGCAAAGGCGCCCACCACGTCGTACTTACACGACACCAGTTCCACACCCTCGCCACTCACCAGACCATAGCGTCCCTTGTAGCCCACCACGGCACAGCCGTAGGTCTTCCTGGGCGTCGTGTCGCAATAGTCGTAGAGGCAGTTACCCGAGCGGTCGATGTAGTACTCCACACCGTTGAGTCGCGCCTTGGCGAGTCCTCCGTCGAACTTCGTGGCCATATCGAAACGTGGCGAGATGGCCATACGTCCCGTCTGGTCGATGTAGCCCCACTTGCCACCGCTGTTCTTCACAGCTGCCAAACCTCCCGAGAAGGAGGTAGTCTCATCGTAGGCGGGAGCCACCACAACCACACCCTCGCGGTTGACAAAGCCCCACTTACTCCTCTGCTTCACGGCTGCCAGCTCGCCCACGAAACCCTGCGCCTGCTCATACTTGCAGATGACAATCTCGTGGCCCAGCTCGTCCACAAAGCCATAGCGACCGTTGTTGACAACCATGGCCACACCGTCCACAAAGTTCTCGATGTGGTCATATTTACAGGGCATAATCTCCTCGCCTGCGCCGTTAATCAGGCCCCACTTGCTACCCATACGCACCATGGCGATGTCGCCCGCAAAGCCCCACGTTTTGTCGTAGCGGCACTCCACAACCTCGCGGCCCGTGTCGTTCACAAAGCCCCAGAGGTTACCCTTGCACACGGCGTGCAGCACGTTGCCCTGAACATAGAGTATGTCGTCCCACTTGGCGGGGATGATCATCACACCATCGGTGTCCATCACACCCTTCACGCCGCCACGGCTCACCACATAGTGTTGCACTCGGCCGAGGTTATCCCTCACAGCCTCAACCTTCTCGTAGGTCTGCACAGTGTGGCGGCCAATGTCCACCACCGAGTTGCCGAGAATCAGGATGCCACTACCCTCCTCGTCCATGTGAGGAGAGATTACAATTTTGAGGTTGTCCCTCATCACGCCCCACTTATCCTTGGAGCGCACCCAAGCGTAGCCGTCCCTGAATGTGGGTTTGAGGTCGTAGATAGGCTCCACGAGCACCTTGCCCTCCTTCGAGAGCACGCCCCAGCCACCATTCCACTCAAACCAGCCCCTACCGTCGGAGCCAAACGAGGGTTTTTCCTCAAGGGCTGCCGCAAAGAGTATCTCGCCCTTGTTGGACACTGCACCCCAGCGGCCATTCCAGCGGCACCACGCACTACTTGAAGAGCCAAACGTGGGTTTCTCCTCCAACAGAGGAGCGAGCACCACCTCGCCATCGAAGGTAATCACGCCCCAGAGGCCACTCCAACGGCCCCAAGCGTAGCCTTCCGCATCAAACTCGGGTTTGTTGTAGAGCAGCGCGCCGAGCACAATCTCGCCGTTGTTGCGCACAATACCCCACGCATCGTTCCAACTTACCCAAGCAATATCCTTGTCGCCGAACATCGGCCTTGTGTCAATCATCGCATCGAGTAGCACGCTACCGTCGGCGCCAACCACGCCCCACTTACCGTGCCAGCTTGCCCACGCATGGGTTGTACCCTCAGGGAATATGGGCCTCGAATCAATCATGGCATCGAGCACCACAGAGCCATCCTCGGCCACCACACCCCACTTGTCGTTCCAGCTCACCCACGCACGGGTGCCCGTAACGAACGAAGGTTTGTTGGCCACCACGGCGTCAAGCAAAATCTTACCGTCGTAGCTCACCACACCCCACCTATTATTCCAGCTCACCCAGGCGTAGTCCTTCTCGGCAAAGGTGGGTTTGGTGTCCACAAGTGCTTGCAGGAGGATGTCACCCTTGGGGGTAACCACACCCCACTTGCTATTCCAGTTCACCCACGCCACACCTCGGTCGTTGAAGATAGGCTTGGTGTCGGCCGTGGGAGGCAGCAGCACTGTTCCGTCACCCTTCACCACGCCCCACTTACTATTCCAGTAGGCCCAGGCGATATTCTCCGCATCAAAGATGGGCCTATCCTCAATTATGGCGTCGAAGGCAACGGTTGCGTCACGTCGGATTGCACCCCAACGTCCGTTCCACCTTGTCCATGCCACGCCATCGGTCTGGAAGATGGGCCTCTCCTCCACCACAAAGTCGAAGGCCAGCGAGCCATCCGTGCGCACAGCGCCCCAGAAGCCGTGGTTGTTCACCCACGCAATGTTGTTCTCGTCAAATATTGGTCTGTCGTCCAGCACCGCCTCGAAGGCCACCGAGCCGTCGCGCCTCACTGCGCCCCAGCGTCCGTTCCACTGCACCCACGCCACCGAGCCCTCAAACTCGGGACACTCGGCCAGCACGGGCTGGAAGAGGATCTTACCGTCGTAGGACACCGCGCCCCACACGCCACCGATCTTCACCCACGCCACAGCGCCCTCAAAGAGAGGTTCCTCCTCCACGGTGGGCTCAAAGAGCACCCCACCCTTGGCGGACACAGCACCCCACCCCTCGTTCCAACGGCACCAGCAGACACCCTCGATAAACTCGGGACGCTCGGCGAGCAGTGCGTCGAAGACCACCTCGCCATTGTGGGCCACATAGCCCCACTGGGAGTTCCACTTCATCCAGCACGCACCCTCCGTAAAGACGGGTTTCTCCTCCACCACAAAGTCGAAGAGAGTGAGTCCCTCACGGGCAATCAGGCCCCACACGCCGTCGCGCTCCACCCACGCCAAGCCCTCGTCGTCAAACTCCACAAGGCCGGCAAACTGTGGCTCGAAGATCACCTCACCCACGCGGTCAACCACACCCCACGCCTCGCCTTGGCGCACCCAGGCGACGTCCTTAACAAAGGGAGTGATGGTGTCGAAGACGGGCTCGTAGATGTAGGTTGCATTCCTGTGCAGCACGCCCCACTTACCCTCGTAGCGCACCATGGCGATGGAGTCCACAAAGGGAGTTACGGACTCAAAAATATTCTTGATGACCATGCGCTCCTTCTCGTCGGCAAAGCCCCAACGGTCGCGTTTCTGAGAGGGCACAAGCTCTCCTTGGAGGTATTTACCCTTCAACTGGCGCAAACTCCACCCCTGCGCCTCGGCGGGAAGCGCACAAAGCACCGCAAACAGCGCCACAAGGCCTGCCTTCAGCACGCCCTCTAATGCCCTATGTTTCAATGCTTTCATCACTTTGGGGTTAATCAATACACTCTCTTTGCGCCACACTGCACAATAAACCAAGCAAAGATAGGGAAAAGAATTGAAAAAATGGAAAATTGAAAATGGAAAATTGAAAATTTATAGACGGATGACGGTCGACCGTCTACCGTCTACCGTCTACCGTCTACCGTCGGACAGACGCCCCCGCCCTTCGGGCACCCCCTCTAACTTAGAGGGGGAATT
>JAFYRC010000033.1 GCA_017547065.1 Tidjanibacter sp. | reverse complement strand
ATGATGAAGCTACCAAAACCCCTCAAATATACGGGCTCGTTCTCGATCAAAGAACCTTTTACGTTCTCCATGAATGCCTCAACAATCTCCTGAACGAGAACCTTCTCTGCGCCGGTCTGTTTGGCAATGTTGTTTACGATATCTGCTTTTGTCATAACTGTATGGTTTTTAAAACATTAGTGTTATAATAATCTAACCCTGACTAACCTCCTATTTACCCCATTTTCACCCCTCTTTGGGGCCTATCGGGCGATTTTCGGACTGCAAATATACATCATTATTCTGTTAATTTACAACTAAGTAGCGATTTTTTTTATTTTTTTCTCGTTCCCCACATTTCAACCTTAGAGCACAATGAGCAATAACTGTGCCCGGCATTGGCAAAATTTCCCACAAACGGCACACCTTCAGTCGCGCGAGCGTAAAAAAAGAGGTGTAAAATTTTGCTCTTAAGCGAAAAAATCCTACTTTTACACCTAACTACGCACCTTTTATGCTCGCACCCCTCCGCAAGGGAGCCCATAAACCGAACGCAATTGTCATCAAAAAAAACAAACTAAAATATTAACTACAAACATTTTACTCAAAATGAAAAAAGTAATCCTTATTCTTCTTTCGGCTCTCTTGTGCCTCTCCGCAGCAGCACAAGACCTCACTCCGAAGCAAAACTCGCGCGACAAGTGGGGTTATGTCGATAGCAAAAACAACTGGCTCATCAAAGCCAAGTATGACATGGCTGAGGAGTTTGCAGCCGACGGTCTTGCAAAGGTTAAAAAAGACGGCAAGTGGGGTTTTGTCAACAAAACCGGCAAGGAGGTTATCCGCCTTCGCTACGACGAGGTGGGTTATTTCTCGCTCGACGGACTCTCCTACGTTTGCAACGAGGGTAAGTGGGGTATCATCAACCGCGAGGGCAAGGTTATCGTAAAGGTTAAGTACGACCAGATCGAAGCTTTCTCGGAGGCAGGTACCGCACTCGTCCGCATCGAGGGCAACTATGGTATGATCAACAAGGAGGGTGAGGAGATTATCCGCTGCAAATACCAGCAGGTAACCGAATTTACCGCCGATGGTCTGGCTTGGATCAAACAGTCCGACAAGTGGGGCGTTATCAACCGTGAGGGCAAAACCATCGCCAAAATCAAATATGACGAGGCTGGTGTGTGGGCCGAAGATGGCACCGCAAGGGTTAAGGTTGACGGTCTTACCGGTGCAATCAACAAAGCCGGCAAGGAGATTATCAAACCCCAGTACGAGAACATTGGCGAGTTTACCGAGGACGGTATCGCTTGGGCACTCAAAGATGGCTTGTATGGCCTGATCAACAGCACCGGCAAACGACTCACCGACAACAAATACGACGAGGTTGGCGCTTGGAGCGAGGGTGGCCTTGCTCTGATGAGGGTTGAGTCGAAATGGGGTATTGTTAACAAAGACGGCAAAGAGGTTCTGAAGGCCGTTTATGACGAGATTGGTGCCTACAACGAGCTTGGCGTCGCCAAGGTTATGAGCGATGGTCTGTATGGCTTGGTTGACATCAACGGTAAGGTTATCGCCAAACTCAAATACAACACCATCGGCGACTTCGAGGCAGGCTTTGCACTCGTAACCGTTGAGGGCAAATATGGCATTATCGACACCACCGGTAGGGAGGTGACTGCCATTGTCTACGACACCTTCGAGCCCTATGCAATCAATGGCCTTGCAAAGGTTACCAAAGAGGGTCTTATCGGTTGGGTTAACCGCAGCGGTAAGGAGATTATTCCCGTTGTGAACTGCGAGGTTGGCGAGTGGACCGAGGACGGCATGAACTGGGTGAAAGAGGGCGAGCTCTACGGCTGGATCAACACCGAGGGTAAGCGCATCACCAAGGTTGAGTACTCGGGCGTGTGGCCCTTTGGCATCAACGGCCTTGGTAAGGTTGCCAAAGAGGGTACTTACAGCTGGATCACCAAAGAGGGTAAACTCATCTCGCCCGTTGTTTACAACGAGGTTGGAGAGTGGACCGACGCAGGTCTTGTTTGGGTTCGCCAGCAGGACAAGTGTGGTATGATCAACGTTGAGGGTAAGAAAATTGTCCCCATCAAATACACCACCCTTTCGGCCTTCACCGAGGTGGGTCTTGCAAAAGCCTCCATTGGCGACAAGTGGGGCTGGGTAAATGCTGAGGGCAAGGAGATTCTCAAAGTGAACAACACCCAGGTGTGGGACTTCAACGCCGAGGGCCTCAGCAAAGTGCTCGACCCCAAAGGCAAATATGGCTATATCGACGCCGAGGGTAAGAAGATTATCCCCTTCAAGAACGACTACCTTGATGACTTCGTGGGCGGTCTTGCTCGCGCCGGTCAGAAGGGTGTGCGTGACGAGCAGGGCAATTACAGCGACGGTATCTGGGGCTTCTACAACGCCAAGGGTAAAGCCGTTGTAAGGGTTAAGTACAACTATGCCGACATCTACAAAGATGGTCTTGCAAGGGTTAGCACCGGTGGTAGCTGGATTGAGGGCACCTATTCCGGTGGTAAATGGGGCTTCGTAAACGACTCCGGTAGGGAAGTTATCAAACTCAAATACGACGCAGCAGGCAACTTCTCGGAGGGTCTTGCTTGGGTTGGTTTGGCTGGCAAGTATGGCTGGATTGACCAGGCCGGTAGGGCTGTGATTGCAATGTCGTACGACGATGTTATGGACTTCTCGGAGGGCATTGCAAGGATTAAGAAAGATGGCCTCTATGGTTGGATTAACAAGTCGGGTGCAGAGGTTATCGCCGTTCGCTACACATCGGCCGACTGCTTCGACGCCGAGGGTAGTGCAAGGGTTGAGCTCGACGGCAAGTGGGGCTGGATTGACCGTACCGGCAAACCCGTCATCGAGTTGCGCTACGACGCAGCCGAGCCTTTCGACAAAGATGGCGTCGCAAAGGTTAAGAGTGGTGATGTTTGGTTTGACATCGACCGCGCAGGCATCGTAACCGTATCGCTCAAATATCTCGGCACTTGCTCCTTCTCTGAGGGCTTGGCTCCCGTACAGCTGGACGGCAAGTGGGGTTTTGTTAACGTAAGGGGTAAGATGATTGTTCCCGCCGCGTTTGACCGCGTTGAGCCCTTCATCCAGGGTGCAGCAATGGTAGAGAAGGGCGGCAAGTTCTTCTGGGTAAACACCGAGGGCAAACCCGTTAGCGAAATTGCCTACGACCTTGTTGAGGAGTTCAATGCAAATGGCGTCGCAAAGGTTGCCATTGGCGAGAAATATGGCTATGTAAACCGCGGTGGCGTTGAGCTGTTGCCCGTTAAATACGACAGCCTTGGCGAGTGGGACGCAGCAGGCCTCTCGAAGATTGTTCTCGATGGCAAGTGTGGCTGGGTTGACCAGAGCGGTAAGATTGTTGTGGCACCCAAGTATGAGGACGTTGGTGAGTTCACCGAGGACGGCCTCGCATTGGTTAAGGTGGCTAATAAATATGGCTTCCTGAACACCAAGTACCGCGAGATTATCCCCGCAACCTACGACTCGGTTGGCTCGTTCGACAAGGGCGTTGCCAAAGTGTCGAAGAATGGCAAGTGGGGCTGGATCGACATCAAGGGTAACGAGATTACACCTGTGAAATATGAGGAGATTGGCGAGTGGATCGACGGCTTGGCTGCTGTTAAGGCCGACGGCAAGTGGGGCTACCTGGACGTTAAGTACGACGAGATTATCCCCGCAATCTACGAGGAGATTGGCACCTTCGTGAATGGTGTAACCTGGGTGAAACTCGACGGCAAGTGTGGCCTTATCGACAAGACCGGCCGTGGCATTACCGCTCCCAAGTATGCAAGCATTGGCACCTTTGAGGATGGCCTTGCTTTGGTTGCTTTGGATGGCGTGTATGGCTACATCAACCGCACCGGTGCCGAGGTTATTCCCGTAATCTACACCGCCGAGGAGGCTCCCGAGTATAAGAAAGACTACGCTTACTACCAGAAGTTCTCCAACTTCGCGAAGGAGTATATGGCCGACAAGTTGGCTGCCTTCCAGGTAAAAGACGAGTTTGAGACCGAGGCACAGTATGCCGCTCGCGTTAACGAGGAGAGCATTGCTAAACTCACCGCCGAGCTCACCAAGGAGGCCGAGGGCGCATTCATCCAGAAACGTGCTTCGACCATCATGTTGCAGCTCACCATTGGTGCCTACGACGCAGAGAACCAGACCTTCGTGGTTACCGACCTCAACCACGGTCAGTTCATCGTAAACATTCCTCTGAATGTTGCTCGCGACTTCAAGGCTCTGTGGGATGGTATTGCCAAGACTCCCAATCTCGCCGTTAAGGACGACCTCTTGGTTGTTGACAGCATCACTTTCCGTATGCCCGACGGCCAGGTGTTCACCACAAAGTAGGTTAACAAAGACACCTTATTATATATAATATAAGGTAGAAAGGTGGCCCACGAGGTCACCTTTCTCTTTTCGGCGAAAAAAAATGTAAAAAAGTAGAACGAAGGTGTTACAACATTAGACTAAAAATGCTATATTTGTAGTGGAGAGAGGGCCCAAAAAAGGCTGCCCGAAAGGAAATTTCCGCTTATGAGAGTGTTTTTTTCTCTCGCAGGGAAATTTTGATTAACACTTCGAAGAAAACCTAATGTTTAACTTAATATCTTAAAGTTATGAAGAAACTCGTACATACCCTCGCAGTTGCACT
>JAFYRC010000269.1 GCA_017547065.1 Tidjanibacter sp. | reverse complement strand
CGTATACCTTGTAGACCCACACCTTCCTGCAGACCACGGCATACGCAACCTCGCCGAGTACATCCCCCTGCGCTCGGCCGAAGGCACACCCATTCTTGTGGAAAAACTCATAAAAGCTTTTAGTAATTAGCGGTCAGTCAGTCGGTTGACGGTCGACGGTCGACAATAAAAACAAAACAAAATGAAAGAGAAGAAACCCAAATTTTCGAAGGCCTTCTGGGTGGCCAATGTGGCCGAAATGTTTGAGAGGGCTGCCTACTACGGCGTATTCGTAGTGATTACCCTCTATTTGAGTAATATCCTCGGTTTCAGCGACATCGAGGCAGGTATTATCAGCGGTCTTTATGCATCGTTGCTTTACTTCCTACCCCCATTCACAGGTGCATATGCCGACCGCATCGGTTTCCGTAGGTCGATGTTGTTGGCCTTCACGTTGCTCACCGTGGGCTATGCCGGCCTGGCTCTACTGCCCACAATGTTGGAGAGCGCAGGACTTGTGTCCTATGGCGACAAGACCGTCTTCACGGGCCTCACTACGAGTGGCTATCGTTATGCCATCGTTCCCGTGCTCATCCTGCTGATGGTGGGTGGCTCGTTCATCAAGGGTATCATCAGCGGTAGTGTGGCAAAAGAGACCGACGAGAGCAACCGTGCAAGGGGTTTTGCAATCTTCTATGCAATGATCAACATCGGCTCCTTCTCGGGTAAATTCCTCGTTGACCCCCTGCGCAGATCGTTGGGCGACACGGGCCTCATCTACCTCAACTGGTTCTCGGTGGCGATGACCCTCGTGGCCCTCGTGGCAATCTATTTCTTCTACAAGAGCGACAACGCACAGCCCGACCGCACCAAGACCGTGGGCCATATTTTCCGCTCCTTCGGCAAGCTCTGCCGTAACGGTAGGCTCGTGACCCTCATTCTGATTGTCAGCGGCTTCTGGATTGTTTACTACCAGCTCTACGCCACTATGCCCAAGTATGTCATCCGTCTTGCAGGCGAAGGAAGCACCATCGGTTGGTACACTATGCTCAACCCCCTGGTTGTTATCCTCACCGTAAATGGACTCACCAAGCTTCTCTCCAAGCGTTCGGCTCTCTTCTCGATGATGCTCGGTATGTGCATCATCCCTCTGTCGGCCCTCATTATGTCGTCGGGACACCTTCTGTCGGGCTCGGTGCTGGGACTCCACCCCGTGGTATTTATGATGTTGTGTGGCATTGTGGTTCAAGCACTTGCCGAGGCACTCATCTCGCCCCGCTACTTGGAATATTTCTCGCTCCAATCGCCCAAAGGCGAGGAGGGACTCTACCTCGGATTTGCACAATTGGAGTCGTGTGTGAGCACCCTCGTGGGCTTTGCGATGTCGGGTTGGCTGTTGGATAAATACTGCCCCGACCCCTCGCGCTTTGCAACACACGAAGAGTGGCTCGCCGCCTCGGCCAACGCCCACTATATTTGGTACTACTTTGCCGCCATCGCTGCCGTGGCCGCCGTGGCTTTGGTAATCTACCAGAGGGTGGTGAAAAAGTTGGATGCCAAGAAGGAAAGTAATCAATAGTATTCACAACTATGCAAAAACTGACACAACAACAAATGGGGCGACTCTCGGTGGAGGAGTTCAAGGCGATGGAGAAGTTGGCCGTGGTGGCTGTGCTCGACAATGTACGCTCGGCAGGTAACGTGGGCGCATTCTTCCGCACCTCCGACGCCTTTGGCACCGAGGGACTTGCGCTGTGTGGCATAACCGCCACCCCACCCCAGAAAGAGATACACAAAACCGCCCTCGGAGCCGAGCTCACAGTGGGCTGGACACACTATCCCACAACTCTCCAAGCCGTGGAAACACTCAAAGCCGAGGGCTATGAGGTGTGGGCCGTGGAGCAGGTGGAAGGCTCGGTACCTTTGAGCGACTTTGTGCCCCAAGAGGGCAAGAAATATGCGCTCGTGTTCGGCAACGAGGTAGACGGCGTGGCCCAGGAAGTGGTGGATGTGTGCCAGGGTGCAATCGAAATTCCACAGGTCGGCACCAAGCACTCGCTCAACGTGGCCGTAACGGGAGGCGTGGTGCTGTGGCACTTCTTCAACGGCTCTCGCAAGTAGACCCACATACAACCATACAGGCAAAGGTTCGACAGTAGGTGTCGGGCCTTTGTTGTTTGGTGGGCAGTCATTTTGCGGGCGGGTGGCAGAAAAAGGTGTCAGCGGTCTGCCAAAGTGTCAGTCGGCGGGTGGTGGCACACTGTTTGCTCTTTGGAGGGGCAAAAGGGAAAAGCTAACAAATCAAAATAATAACCATAGGGCCGACGGCCCACAAAACAATGACTATGAAAAACGGAACTATTGGGGTAACAACCGAAAACATCTTCCCCGTAATCAAGAAATTCCTCTACTCCGACCACGAGATTTTCCTGCGCGAAATCGTGGCTAACGCTGTGGATGCAACCCAGAAAATCAAAACCCTCGCAGGTAGTGGCGTCTTTCAGGGCGAGCTCGGCGAGTTGAAAGTGAGCGTGAGCGTCGACAAAGAGGCCCGCACACTCACCGTGTCGGACAACGGTATCGGCATGAGCGCCGATGAGATTGACCGCTACATCAACCAGATTGCCTTCTCCTCGGCCGAGGAGTTTATGGCCAAATACAAGGACCAAGCCATCATCGGTCACTTCGGCCTGGGCTTCTACTCGGCATTTATGGTGAGCGACAAAGTGGAGATTCGCACTCAGAGCTACCACCTCGAAGAGCCCACAATGTTGTGGAGCTGCGACGGCACCCCCGAGTATACCCTCACCGAGAGCGACACCAAGCGTGAGCGCGGTACGGACATCATCATGCACCTCTCGGACGACGCCATGGAGTTTGCCGAGCGTGGTCGCATCGAGGAGATGTTGCGCAAATACTGCCGCTTCTTGCCCGTAGAGATTGTGTGTGGCAAGCAGCAGGAGTGGAAAGATGGTAAGTATGTGGATACCGACAGGGACAACGTAATCAACGACACAGACCCTCTGTGGACCCGCAAGCCCACCGACATCACCGAGGAGCAATACAAAGATTTTTACTCGGCTCTCTACCCCACAGCCGAGGATCCTTTGTTCAACATTCACCTCAATATCGATTACCCATTCAACCTCACCGGTATCCTCTATTTCCCCAAAATCAGAAATAACTTTGAGGTACAGAAAAACCGCATTCAGCTCTACTGTAATCAGGTCTTT
>JAFYRC010000268.1 GCA_017547065.1 Tidjanibacter sp. | reverse complement strand
GAGGAGGCACTGGATGTTATCGTTCTGCTGAATGTTAAAGACGCAAAAAACAACCGCGATGCACAAGCTCGTGCAACTGTGAAAGTTGCTAAATCGGAGGAGCTGACCGTTGCTTACCAAAGCGTTGTTAAATCGATTGCTGTAAAAGCTGGCGAGAGCATTTCGCTGCCCGTAGTTGTTAGCGGCATTGGCGCTGCTACCGTAAACGAGCCCACCGTAACCGTTTCGACTGGTTGGAATGCTTCTTTCGCTTGGACAAACAAAGATAAAGGTTTCGGTGAGGTTACTCTGACTGCTCCCGCAACTCTGGGCGCAAGCGTAAACGTGAAAGTTGCCATTAGCGACAACTTCAACCGTAGCGCAGAGCTTAACAGCGATTTGAGCATCGTGGCTATCACTACCGTTAAAGATGCTGCTAACTGCCACATCGTTGCTCCCGGCGAGACTCTCACCATCAACGCTGTGAAAGGTAACTCGGCTGAGAAGCTCACCTTCAACAACGCAACTCTGGTATGGCAAGACGCCCTGAATATGGTTAAATCGGTGTCGGCTAACGCTAACGAGGGTGTGATTGTAGTTGAGCTCAACGCAGGTATCGAGGGTAACGCAGTAGTTGCTGCAAAACAAGACGATACTATCGTTTGGAGCTGGCACGTTTGGGTTAGCAATTACGACGCTAACGCCGAGGAGAATGTTATGGTTTACGATTGGGTTAAGAAAAACGCAGACGGTGAGGTAACCGAAGAGGGTACTACCTACTGGATGGACCGTAACCTTGGTGCTCGCAACGCAACTTTGTTTGATGCAGGCGCGCTCGGTCTGTTCTACCAATGGGGTCGTAAAGACCCGTTCGTAGGTGCTGATGGCACTGAGTCGTCGGTTTACGTTAAGAAATACGACATCAATGGCGTACAAGTTCACGAGGTATCGAAACTCCGTCCTGTTTATGCAGAGGACGATTACGAGTCGACCAACCTCGAGCTCGCTATCCAAACACCCACCATTTTCTATTACGCTCCTTCGTCGGCTTGGCCCGTTGTTGACTGGTTGACCGATCGTTCGGCTCTCCAAAACAACGACTTGTGGGGTGGCGTTTCAGGTCACAAAACTATCTATGATCCTTGCCCCTATGGCTGGAAGGTTCCCGCTGCTGGTGCTCCTTGGAGCTTCCGTAAACAATACAAGAAACAAGGTACTCTGACTGACTCGCAACCCTACGACGAGGCTCAACCTTGGTACATCTACTGGGATATGGACAAATGTATCGGTTTCCGTTACAAAGCTCCCGGTACCGAGAAAGAGTGGTGGTTCCCCTTCACTGGTAAGAAAGAGCCCAATGATGGTACTTTGACCGGCGTAGGTGGTGGTGCAAACTATCACACTGCAACTACCAGCAATACTACTGCTTTGATGGAGATTATGGCTTGGGGTAACCCCACCAGCGAGACTGGTCTGAACCGTACTTATGGTTCGTCGGTACGTTGCGTCAAAGATGCTGACGTTGAGTAATACTCTGCATTGCAATATGTAAACAATCGGAGGTTGCCCGAATAATTTCGGGCAACCCTTATTGTGTAAAGAAAACAACTCAAATGTTACTTAAATTCATTAAAAATACAGCGGTTGCAATTGCAGTGATGCTGCTCTCGGCGGGCGCTTTGTCGGCGCAATCAATTCGAGGTACAGTCACCGACGCTACCAACGGCTCGCCTCTGACTGGAGCTATGGTCAAGGTCGAGGGCGGTAGTGCCGTAATCACGGGATTGCAAGGTGAGTACACCATCGGCGCGACAAAAGGTCAGGTGGTGGAGTTCTCATTTCTGGGTATGAAAACCCAACGCATTACAGTGGCGGATAGCAAGGTCATCGATGTGGCGCTTGCCACCGACGATACCGTGCTCGACGATGTGATTGTCGTGGCATACGGAACCACCAAGAAGGAGTCGTTCACTGGCTCGGCCGAGGTGGTGTCGGGTGAGAAACTCAAAAACCGCTCTGTAACCGACGTGTCGAAAGCATTGGACGGTCAGGTGGCTGGTGTTATGACCACCTCGGGTGGCGGACAACCTGGTAGTGGTGCCGATATCCGTATCCGTGGTTTCGGCTCTATCAACGCCTCGAATGCCCCTCTGTTGGTAGTGGATGGTGTGCCCTTTGATGGCGACCTTAACTCGATCAACAGCAACGATATCGCTTCGATGTCGGTGCTGAAGGACGCTTCGGCGGGTGCTTTGTATGGTGCGCGTGGTGCCAATGGCGTC
>JAFYRC010000267.1 GCA_017547065.1 Tidjanibacter sp. | reverse complement strand
TGGCAGCACCACCTTTAATCTGCAATTTAATAAATGCAGCAACCTCTTTTGCCATAATTTTCCTTGGTTAATTATTCTTTTTCTACTTGTGTAAAACTCAACTCCATAGGAGTCTTGCGACCAAAAATCTTCACAGAGACAATAAGTTTCTTACGTTCGTCATCGACAGTCTCAATAGTACCTTGGAAGCTTGAGAAAGGACCATCCGTAACTTTGACGGTCTCGCCAACAACGAAGGGAACTTCGTTCTCCTCCTCCTGTGCATTAAGTTCATCAACACGGCCTAAGATGCGGCTTACCTCCTGTGGACGTAGAGGCGTAGCATTCATCTTACGGCTGTCCTCCTTGGTGTCACCCAAGAAACCCAACACGTTAGGAGTATTGCGAATGATAATTGGAATTTGTCCAACAAAGGCAGCCTCAATCAGGACATAGCCCGGATATGAGACCTTCTCCTTTGATATCTTTTTACCATTTCGAATGGTATAAACTTTTTCAGTGGGAATCAGAATCTGTGAGATATAATCCTCCAAATTGTTATGACGAATCTCGGCCTCGATATACTCCTTGACCTTCTGCTCTTTTCCGCCAATCGCACGGACTACATACCACTCTTTCTTAATTTCGCTCATCGTCTTACTTCATCTACTATTAACGGCCAAGGCCACCCAACACCTTGTAGATGCCAGCCATTATGTTCTCAAATGAAATATCCATCAACAACACCACAAGAGCAAAAATCACCGAAGCGACCATCACGACAACTGTCGAGTTTTGCAACTGCGGGAATGAAGGCCAAGAAACCTTCTGAACGAGTTCGTTATAAGATTCTTTAAAGTAATTAAACATAACTGTTCTTTTCTTTTTAATTTAGCAGGAGCAGAGAGATTCGAACTCCCATCAACGGTTTTGGAGACCGCTATTCTACCCTTGAACTATGCTCCTAAAAATGAGAGGGATTACAGGGGTAACCCCTCTCGTGTATGTCGTTTGAATAATAATTACTCAACGATTGCAAGTACCTGACCTGCACCTACTGTACGACCACCCTCACGGATTGCGAAACGAAGACCCTCGTTCAACGCTACAGGGTAGATCAATTCAACCTTGATTTCTACGTTATCACCAGGCATTACCATTTCAACGCCTTCTGACAATGAGATTTCACCTGTACAGTCCATAGTACGCAAGTAGAACTGGGGACGATACTTGTTGTGGAACGGAGTGTGACGACCACCCTCTTCCTTCTTCAAGATATAAACCTCGGCAGTGAACTTAGTGTGGGGCTTGATAGAACCGGGCTTAGCGACAACCATACCACGCTTAACCTCCTTCTTATCGATACCACGCATCAACAAACCTACGTTGTCACCAGCCTCACCCTCATCGAGCAACTTGCGGAACATCTCAACACCTGTACAAGTAGAAGTCAAAGTCTTCTCACCCAAACCGATAATCTCAACGGGGTCACCAACGTGGATGATACCAGTCTCGATACGACCTGTTACTACAGTACCACGACCTGTGATAGAGAATACGTCCTCAACGGGCATCAAGAAAGGCTTCTCGTTCTCACGAGGAGGAATGGGTACGTACTCATCAACTGAGTTCATCAACTCCATAATCTTCTCCTCCCACTGGGGCTCGCCGTTCAAACCACCGAGTGCAGAACCACGGATGATAGG
>JAFYRC010000266.1 GCA_017547065.1 Tidjanibacter sp. | reverse complement strand
TGCAAATACTGGGCCAGAATTGAAA
This sequence comes from Tidjanibacter sp., assembly GCA_017547065.1. Lineage (GTDB taxonomy): Bacteria > Bacteroidota > Bacteroidia > Bacteroidales > Rikenellaceae > Tidjanibacter. Next base: position 9,986 of record JAFYRC010000266.1, on the reverse strand, counting down.
ATTGAAAATTGAAAATTGAGAATTGAGAAAGGGCAAGAAGGGCAGAAAGGGCAAGAAGGGCAGAAAGGGCAAGGGTGGAACAGAAAACCGCAATACCACTCCTCCCCTAAGTTAGGGGAGGTGGCTGAAAGCCGGAGGGGTCTGTTTGTCGTTAGACGTTTGTCGTTAGACGTTAGACAAAAAACGCAGAGAGTGAGGCGAATGCAAGGCGTACGAGAAAGCGGAGTCCGCAGTTTACTAAACGTAAATGAGGAGCTCCGCTTATCGCAGTGCGGTGCGAAATTTACCCGCAATAAATCACTTTAATATGTGCCGCCGCCGAGAGCGTAATAAAGACTAATGATACCCTGAATCTCGGCATAACGGTCGGAACTCTCCGCCAACTCCGCATTCAGCAGGTTCTGCTGGGCGGTGAGCACCTCGAGGTAGCTCGCCGAGCCATACTTCATCAGCAGCTGGGTGTTGTAGACCGCAGCACGCAGGGTCACAACCTGTTTGAGGTCGATGGCAAGGCGTTTCTGGGCCGACTGCCACAACATCACAGCGTTGTTAACCTCTGCACCGGCATTAAGCAGTGTCTGGCGATACTGCATAATGGCGGCCTCCTGCTGTGCCTCGGCAATCTTCAAGCGGGCCTTATTGGTGCCCTTGGCGAAGATGGGCTGTACGATGCCGCCCACCATTCGCAGGATGAAATCGCCGGGGTTGGCAATCACACCTGCTGCGCCGCTCCAACCTGCCGAGCCGGTGAGGGTAATGGAGGGGTAGAAGGCTGCCTTGGCCTCATTTACGGCGTAGAACTTGGTTGCCAGCTCTGCCTCGGCCACCCTAACGTCGGGACGCAGGGCCACCAATTCCAGGGGCACGCCCACCGAGAACTCCTCGGGGAAGGTCTGCTCCTTGAGGGTGCCACGCACAATCTCGAAGGGCAGCACACCCATCAGGGTAGCCAGGGCGTTCTCCTGCTCGGAGATTTGGCGTTCCAGGGTGAGCACCGAGCCCTCGATGCTGTAACGGTTGGCCTTGGCCTGCAACACTGCCGCCTCGGTGGCCTTACCGGCACGTTTCAGCGCGGTAAGTGTACGGATGTTCTCCTCCCAGGTGTCGAGCGTACGACGGCTCGTTTTGAGCTGTTCGTCGAGCATCAGCAGGGTATAGTAGGAGTTGGCAATGGTGACAATGATTTTACTCCTTACGGCCTTCTCGCGGAACATTGTAGCCTCATAGGTTGCCTTTGCTCCACGCTCGGCGTTACGCAACTTACCGAAGGCGTCCACCTCCCACGAAGCCGAGGGGGTGAGGTCGTAGGAGAAGTTTGCGCCGTCGCCACTACCACCACCAAGGGTCGCATTCAGCGAAGCCTTAACGCTGGGCAGGAAGGCCAATTTTGCCGCTTCCAGCGTAGCCTCGGCCTGTGCCACATTGGCGTGGGCCTGACGAAGGTCGATGTTGTATTCCAAGCCGCGAGCGATGTAGCCCTGCAAGAGGGTGTCGGTGAAAAACTCCTTCCAACCCAGGTCGGCCAAGCGGTTGTGGGTTGTGTCGGCAGGATAGAGCTCGTGGAGGTTACGCACCGTGGGGCGCTCAAACTTGGAGTAGAGGCTGCAACCGCTCACAAGCGCTGCCACAGCCACACAGAGTATTATATTAAGTACTTTTTTCATAGTCCAATATCCAATTTGTTAGCTGTGGGTTACTCGGTAATTTGGGGTTTTTCTCTCTTGGGCATAACCTTCTCCTCGATGGTCTGGAAGATGATGAACAGAGCGGGTACCACAAAGAGCAGTGCGATGGTACCGATGAGCATACCGCCCACAGTACCCACACCAATGGAGATGTTACCATTAGCACCTACACCCGTTGCGAACATCAGGGGCAACATACCGAACACCATCGTAAGCGAGGTCATCAGAATTGCCCTCAACCTTGCCTTGGCAGCCGACAGAGCAGCCATGGGGATGGACATGCCCTCGGCCCTACGAGCCGAAGCATACTCGGTAATAAGGATTGCCGTCTTACCCAGCAGACCAATCAGCATCAGCAGACCGATTTGGAGGTAGATGTTGTTCTCCAAGCCAAACATGTTGGCAAACAAGAAGCTACCGGCCAAACCGAAGGGAACAGCCAGAATTACCACGATGGGGATGAAGATGCTCTCGTACAAGGCGCACAGAATCAGGTAGATGAACACCACGCAGATGATGAAGATGATTGCCGTGGAGTTACCCGACGCAGCCTCCTCACGCGACATACCGCCAAACTCGAAGCCGTAGCCTGCGGGCAGCACATCGGCTGCAACCTCCCTAACAGCCTGGATGGCCTCGCCCGACGAGTAGCCGTTGGCTGCCTGACCGTTGATGGAGATTGCCGAGAAGAGGTTGAACCTCGAAATCGACTGGGGGCCGTAGATACGGGTGAGGGTTACATACTGGCTGATGGGCGACATCTCGCCACCGGCATTACGCACAAACATATTGTTCATTGCCTCGGTGTCGAGTCGGGTGTCGGCCGAGGCCTGCACCATAACCCTATAGAGTTTCGAGAAACGGTTCATGTTCGAAGCGTAGGTACCGCCCACATAGCCCGATACCACGCCGAGCACATCGCTGGGCGACACGCCGTTACGCTTACACCTTGCCGCATCCACCTCCAAGAGGTACTGGGGATACTTGGTGTCGAACGAGGTGGTAGCCCTGCTAATCTCGGGTCGGCGGTTGAGCTCTACGATGAAGTTGTCGGTGATGCTCTTCAAGTCGTCGATGGAGCCACCCTTCTGGTCCTGGACGTAGATCTCAAAGCCGCTACTTGCACCATAGCCGGGGATCATACCTCGCGTGAAGACCATAATCTTCGCCGAGGTGATGTCGGCCGTGGCGGCATAGATAGCCTCAATTACCGAGTCGATATCGTCGCCCTCGTCGGTACGCTCCTCCCAGGGGGTCAGTCTCACGATGATCATACCGCACGACGAGCCCGCGCCACTAATCATACCATAACCGGTGGTGTAAGAGTATGCCTGAATCTGCTCGATAGCGTCGAGTCGGCCGGCAATCTGCTCCATAACCCTCACGGTCTCGCCAAGGTTAGTACCCGGAGGTGTCTGCACGTCGATGTTGATGGAGCCCATATCCTCCTTGGGTACAAGACCCGTCTTGGTGGTATTGAGCATATAGAACAGACCACCCACAGCTGCGATGGTCAGCAACCACGCCAGCCAGCGACGTTTGAGGATGAAGAACACACCTTTTTTGTAGCGATTTACCAGGCCCTTGAAGCCTGCATCGAAGGCAACGTGGAAGCGAGCCGAGAAGCTCATCTTACCGTCCTCACCCACAGTGTGGGGCTTCATCAGCAGGGCACACAGCGCAGGGCTCAGGGTCATTGAGTTGAGCAGCGAGATACCCACAGCCACAGCCATGGTCAGACCAAACTGGGTGTAGAACGTACCGGTCGTACCACCCATGAAGCACACGGGGATGAACACCGCCATAAATACGAAGGTGGTAGCCACAAGTGCGCTGCTGATACCCTTCATTGCGTCCACCGTAGCGAGGTAGGGCGACTTGTAGCCCTCGTCGAACTTGGCCTGCACGGCCTCCACCACCACAATCGCATTGTCCACCACCGTACCAATCACAAGCACAAGGGCGAACAGGGTGATCATATTCAAGCTGAAACCTGCCACCGAGAGGAACGCAAAGGTACCAATCAGCGACACGATGATTGCAAGGGTGGGAATCAGCGTCGAGCGCAAACTTTGAAGGAAGATGTAAACCACCAACACAACGAGGATAATCGCCAAAATGAGGGTCTCCACAACGCTTGCAATCGAAGCGTCCAAGAAGTCTTTGGTACTCATCAGGTCGATAATCTCCAAGCCCTTGGGGAGAGTCTTGCGAATCTCCTCAATCTCCTTATCCACAGCCTCGATAATCTCGTTGGCGTTGGAGCCCGAAGTCTGCGAAATCATCAGGGTGGTACCGGGGTGGCCGTTAACCTTACCGATATAGTCGTAGCTCATCGAGCCGAGCTCAATCTTGGCCACGTCTTTGAGCCTCAGCACCGTACCGTCGCTCTCGGCCCTCACAACCATATTGGCATAGTCCTCCTCGCGGTCGTAGCGGCCCCTGTATTTGAGCACATAGCGGAAGGTGTTCTCCGAGTCGGCACCCAGTGTACCGGTGGGCGACTCCAAGTTCTGCTCCGAGAGCACCTTGCTGATGTCCGAAGGCATGAGCGAGTATTTGGCCATCTTGGCAGGGTCGAGCCAGATACGCAACGAGTAGTCGGCACCCCTCACGTCAACCTCACCCACACCCGCAATACGCGACAGACGGGGCTCGATGTTGATTTTCAGGTAGTTGCTCACAAACCTCTCGTCGAACGAGTCGTCGGGGCTATACACTGCCAGCGTCTTGATACGGCTGGTCTGCCTCTTACGCACGCTCACACCACTACGGGTAACCTCGGCGGGCAGCAGACCCTGTGCCGAAGCAATACGGTTCTGCACGTTCACCATCGCCATATCGGCATTGGTGCCCTGGCGGAAGTAAATCTGGATGCTCGCCGAGCCGTTGTTGGTGGCCGACGAGGTCATATACATCATGTTCTCCACACCGTTAATGGCCTCCTCCAAGGGGATAACCACACTCCTCTGTACGGTCTCGGCGTTAGCGCCCGAGTAGTTGGCCGACACACTCACGGTGGGAGGAGCAATCTCGGGGAACTGCTCCACGGGAAGTCCAACAAGGCAAATGCCACCCAGCAATACGATGATTACCGAGATAACACCCGCAAAGATTGGACGGTCGATAAATGTTCTAATATTCATATCTCTGTTTCCAATCTTTTACTCGTTAACCTTCTCTACACCCTCTGCCTCCTGGGCGGCCTTCTCGGCTGCAAGTTGCTCGGCAGTCTTGATGGTTGCGCCCTCACGAACAAGGCCTGCACCCTCGGCAACAATCACGTCGCCAACTTCGAGGCCATCGGTTACGATATACTCGATACCGTTGTTCTGGGCCATAACCTTAATCTGGCTCGAAACAGCCTTGCCGTCAATCACCTTATAAACAAAGATGCGCTCCTGCAACTCGTAGGTGGCAGCCTGGGGAATGACGATTGCATCCTTCAACACCGAGGGGATAACCACCTGGCCGCTACCACCATCACGCAACAGACGCTGGCGGTTGGGGAACGATGCACGCAGGCTCACAGCACCGGTGGAGGCGCTGATGGTACCACTGATTGCGTCGATGTGTCCCTTGTGTTTGTAGGTCTGGCCGTTGCTCATGACGAGCTCCACGTCGGGCATGTCGCGCATTGCCTCACGCAGCGAGCCATACTGCTGGATCATGTCGAGCATGGTGTTCTCGGCCATCGAGAAGTAGGCATACACCTCGCTATCGTCCGACACGGTAACCAGAGGGGTGTTGATGTTGCTGCTCACCAGCGCACCTACACGGTAGGGGATCATACTCGCAACGCCATTTACGGGCGAGCGTACCTCGGTGTAGGAGAGGTTGTTGGTGGCGTTGATCTCCTCTGCGCGGGCCAGAGCCAATCGAGCCTCGGCCTCGGCCAGGTCGTTACGCGAGGTCATCAGGTCAAACTCCGACACAACGTCCTGTGCAAAGAGCTCTTTGTTACTGTCGAGAATCAGCTGGGCCGTAGCGAGGCTTGCCTCGGCACTCTTCACGTTTGCCTGGGCAATCTCATAGGCGGCCTTGTAGGGGGTCTGGTCGATTACAAACAACACCTGACCTTTGCTCACAAAGTCACCCTCATTGATGAGGATCTCGGTGATCATACCGCTCACCTGGGGACGAATCTCCACGGTCTGGCAACCATTGATGGTGGCGCTGTAACCGGTTTTGAGAGTACGGTCGCCCGACTCCACGGTCATCACTTTGTAGGTTTTCTCCACAGCTGTGCGCTGCTGCTTCTTCTCTGCGCAGGAGAAGAGAGTAGCCACTGCCGACAATGCAACAAAAAATAGAATTACTCGTTTCATCAATATTTATTTTTTTGGATTTTTAAATGCACATTTTTACAGCCTACAAAGGTAGGGCTTTTAGGCGGTTTCTCAAACCCCAAGTTCCCAAAAACAGCACCTTTTTCAAGATTTTTACCATTATTAATGGTATTTTCGTCAAATGTAATTAGTTTTGTGGGTGTAAACACAACCAACTAACCCATGGCCAAGAAAGAAAAAATCACCGAGTTGTTCGACAACATCGCCCCCGAATACGACCATCTCAACCACCTCCTTTCGCTCAACATCGACACCCTTTGGCGTCGCAAGGCGGCCCGCGAAATTACCGATGGCTCCACGCCGCTTTCGGTGCTCGACGTGGCGTGTGGCACGGGCGATTTTACCATTGAGGTGGCGCGCAGGTTGCCCGAGGGTTGTAGGGTGGTGGGCGTCGATCTTTCGGAGGGTATGATGGCCGTGGGAAGGGCGAAAATTGCCGCCGCAGGAGTGGGTGCAACCTTGGAGGTTGGCGACTGCGAAAACCTCCCCTACACAGAAGGCTCCTTCGACCGTGTGTCGGCTGCCTTCGGGGTGCGCAACTTTGAGCATATCGAGCTGGGCCTCAGGGAGATGTATCGTGTGTTAAAGCCCGCAGGTAAGCTTGTCATTTTGGAGCTTTCCATCCCCACCAACCCTCTGATTCGTTGGTGCTACAAGGCCTATTTCCTCAATCTTCTTCCCGCCATCGGAGGTCGCATTTCGGGCAACCGTGGAGCCTACAAATACCTCCCTGCTTCGGTGCTCCACTTCCCCGCACCCGACCGCTTCGTAGGGATGATGTACGAGGCAGGCTTCCCGAAAGTTAGCCACAAGGCCTTTACCTTTGGTATTTGCCGCATGTATGTCGGCACAAAGTAGAGTTTTCTTGCGCCCGCGCTACATAAGTAGACAACTTTTTTGTATATTTGTGAACGCATTGAAAAACTGCTGATTAATCTTAAAACACGCATACGATGAAAAAGTTTAGCAAAACCCTCCTTACAATTGCCCAGTGTGCACTTGTAGTGGTTGTTGGTGGTCTGCTCATTAGCTTCACCAACAAGATTCCCACCGAGCCCAAAGTTAAGAACATCATCTTCCTGATTGGCGACGGCATGGGTATTTCCCACATCACCGCCACAATGATTAGCCAGAATTATGAGCCCCTCGCTCTCGAGAGGGCAGAGTTTGTTGGCCTGCAGAAGACATACTCTGCTAACAACCTCATCACCGACTCCGCAGCAGCAGGTACGGCACTTTCCACCGGCCACAAGACCTACAACGGCGCCATTGGTGTGGATGCCGACAAGCAGCCCGTGGAGAACATCCGCGAGGTTGCCGAGGGCCTCGGTATGGCCACCGGCGTGGTGGCAACCTATGCCGTAACTCACGCAACCCCAGGCGCTTTCATGGGTCACGTAGAGAGCCGCAAGATGCAGGACGAAATCGCCGAGCAGTTCCTCGACTCGGGCGTTGACGTATTCTTCGGCGGTGGTATGAAGTTCTTCGCAAAGAGGGGCGACAACCTCGACCTCGTGAGCAAACTCCAAGAGAAGGGATATGTTGTTGCTACCTCGCTTGAGGAGATTGCCGACGTTCACTCCGGCAACGTGGGCGTGCTTGCAGCTTCCAATGGTCTGCCCAAGATGACAAACAATAGGGGTTCGTTCCTGCCCGAAGCAACTGCCAAGGCACTCGAAATTCTCACCGCCAATGCCAAGAAAAACAAGAGCGGTTTCTTCCTGATGGTGGAGGGTTCGCAGATTGACGGCGAGGCTCACGCCAACAACCTCGAGGGCGTGATTGCCGAGACTCTCGATTTCGACGCCGCAATCAAAATCTCCTTCGACTACGCCGACACTCACCCCGGAACACTCGTTGTTGTGACAGCCGACCACGAAACCGGCGGCTTGACAATCATCAACAACAACGACAAATTCGACGTGGACAAAAACCCCGTAGCCTACGCCTTCACAACCAAAGGCCACTCGGGCGGTATGGTTCCCATCTTCGCCTACGGTACCGGTGCTCGTGCATTCAGCCGTGTGATGGAGAATACCGATATTCCTCAGATAATGAAGTCGTTACTGACCGAATAAGCCAACCCCTCAAAACACAATCGCGATGAAACGCACGCTACTTCTCACAGCACTCCTGTTCGGTGTGCTCTGCTCGGTTATTGCCTCCGAGCCACGCAACCTGCTCCAAAACAGCACCTCTCCCGCGCAGCTCCAAGAGCAGCTCGTCGGCAACCACGAGTGGGTGCCCTATCCCGCCTATGCCGACCGCACAGCGTGGGATGCCCTCACGGGCGAGAATAAACAGACGCTCATCTCCCGTGGCGAGAAGAAACTCAAACACGATTGGCCCACCGTGAAGGCTACCGACTACTTGGAGCTGGAACGTACCGGCGATCGCAAGATAATGGAGAACATCCACCACAACAACTGCAACGTGCTGGCCACCCTCATTATGGCCGAGTTGGCCGAGGGTAAGGGACGCTTTATGGACCAAATCATCAACGGCGCATACTACTTCTGCGAGATGACCTCGTGGGCCCTCTCCGCCCACACCAACTCCATACAGAAGCCTCGCACCGCCGTGCCCATTAAGGATCAACACGTTATGGCCCTTGTGTCGTGCGACCTGGGTGCCACATTGGCGTGGGTGGACCACTTCTTTGGTGCCGAGATCGAGGCCATCTCTCCCGTCATCGCCGAGCGCATCCGCACCGAGGTGAGGGAGCGTATCATTGAGCCCTATTTCTCGCGCCCCGAGGACTTCTGGTGGACGGGCGTGAAACACTACTCCAACCACACAATCAACAACTGGACCCCCTGGTGCAACTGCAACGTCTTGCAGTGTCTGCTCCTGCTCGAAAAGGACCCCGAGCGCTTGGCCAAGGGCGTATATCAAACGATGGTTTCGGTGGATGTCTACCTCAACTACGTCAAGGCCGATGGCGCCTGCGAGGAGGGCCCCGCATACTGGGGTCACGCCGCAGGCAAACTCTATGACTATTTGCGCGTATTAGACTGGGCTACAGCGGGTAAGGTGTCGTTCTTCGACAACCAGATGGTGCGCGATATGGGTGAGTATATCGCCCGCTCCTACGTTGGTAACGGCTGGGTTGTGAACTTCGCCGACGCCAGCGCACACAGCAGCGCACCGGCCACCCTCATCCATCGTTATGGACGCGATTTGGGTAGCGACGAGATGTGTCACATGGGTGCCTACTTGGTGAAAACCCTCGATCAGAGCCACCTCGGTTCGGGACGCGATCTGTTCCGCCACTTGGAGTGCTTGGCCGGCTACAACGACCTTATGAATACCGAGGCCCTGGTGCCCTCCTACGACTTTACATGGTATCCCGAAACGGAGTTCTGCTATATGCGCCACGGCTCCCTCTTCCTCGCCGCTAAGGGTGGATACAACAACGAGAGCCACAACCACAACGACGTGGGTTCCTTCTCGCTCTACATCGACAACAGCCCCGTGCTGCTCGACGCAGGCGTGGGCACCTACACGCGTCAAACTTTCGGTAAGGAGCGATACTCCATTTGGACCATGCAGAGTGGCTACCACAACCTGCCCACAATCAATGGCTACCCCCAGAAGTTCGGCCGCACCTACCGCTCGTCCAACGTGAAGGCCGACGAGAAAAGGCGCACCTTCACACTCGATATTGCCGGTGCCTACCCTGCCGAGGCGGGCATTAAGAGCTGGCAGAGGACCCTCGCCGTGGGTGACGATAAGGTGACTTTGAGCGAGAATTTCGAGCTCACACAGCCCACCACTGCCAATACGCTTCACTTCCTCACGTGGGGCGAAGTTGACACCACCAAGGCGGGTGTCGTACGCATCACCACGCCCCAGGGTAAGACCCTCAGCCTGACCTACAACGCCAAGACTTTCACCCCCACCGTGGAGTCGATTCCGCAGACCGACCCCCGCTTGTCGAGCGTGTGGGGCC
>JAFYRC010000265.1 GCA_017547065.1 Tidjanibacter sp. | reverse complement strand
TGCCGGGGCCGTCCTTACGGGGGATCTTGTCGCCTGCGGCCACGTCGATAACGTAGATGAAGAAGTCTACGAGGGCGGGGCTGAAGGTGAGCGTGAGGTTGTCGCCACCCGACTCAATGAAGAGTATGTCGGTGTCGGGGAAACGCTCCTCCATCTCTTCCACAGCAGCCAAATTCATTGAGGGGTCCTCCCTGACGGCGGTGTGGGGGCAGGCGCCCGTTTCCACTCCGGTTATGCGCTCGGAGGCGAGTGTGCCACGCAGTATGCGTCGGACGTGCTTGGCGTCCTCGGTGGTCACGATGTCGTTGGTGATGATGACCACCTGTAAGCCCTTGGCCAAGAGGCGTGGCGTGAGTGTTTCGATTAGTGCCGTTTTGCCCGAACCCACGGGTCCACCAACACCAATGCGGCAGATATTTTTCATATTTATTACTCTTTTTCAGTTCATGAACATTCGTTGTGTTCCTTTCTCGTGTAGGGAGGCCACCACGTCGAGCATGGGAGCGAAGGAACGCATATCTTCGAGTGTGTGGTGACGATTGTGGGTGTAGAGCTCCTCCACCAGCGGAGCCAACCGTAGGGCAATCTGCTGGGTTTCGACGTGGGTGATGCGCATCAGTCGTAGCGCCGCACCCAACACCGACGAGGCAACCCCGTAGAGGTAGCCCACAAAGAACTCCTCTTCGCTAACGCCCCACACGAGGGCCGCCACAGCATAGGCTATGGGGTAGGTGCCGAAGGTGTGACCACTGCGCACCCACCTGTGCCACTGCTCCACAAGGTGGGGTGTGGGTGGCGTGGCGGTGGAGTGAAGTAGTTCGGTGAGCCGTCGACCCATTTTGAGGGTCATCCCTCGGGCCTCGGCGGAGGTCTTGAAGTCGAGCACCCGCCTGTCCGACACCACCAACTGGTCGAGGTAACCCTCGGCGGCAGCACGGTAGGCGTGGAGCATTGCCACACAGTCACACTCTCCGGCCACCCTCACCACACACCTCACATAGTCGCCCAGCGAGAGTGCATCCCTAACAACGCCCTCGGCCACGGCGGCTTCCAGGCCGCTCGAAAAGCTAAACCCTCCCACGGGAAAAGCTGAGTCGGAGAGCTGTGTGAGCCGAAAGAGCGAGCCAATCGACACGGAGGCCACATCTTCCAATGGCTCCTCTTCCATGGCTATGGGCTTTATCCAACTCTCCACCGCTGTGGAGATTGTGTTAGAGGAACGGCTCATAGGGAGTGGAGGTGTAGTGGTGGGCATGGTGGGTGTGGTGCACGGAGGAGTGGTGGTTGCCGTTGGAGGGCGTGCCGCCAAACAGAAGCCTCACCTCCGAGGGCGAGAGGTAGGGAAGTACCTCTTTGCCCGTGCGGAAGGAGAACTCCACACCGCTGAAATTGTGGGTGCGCATCACCCCGAGCATCACCTTGCGGTCCACGGTGAGGGGAACATAGACACTCCTACCTTTAACCACCGCAGGCCAGTGTTGGTTGCCGAGTGCGTGTCCAACTTCGAGGGCAATGGCGAGGGCCTCCTCGAAGGGCCGTAGTGCAAGCGGAGCCAGGCTAATGACGAGCACATCCCCCAACTTGATTTTCACTACGGCCGCACTGCGAGCCTTGTCGTCGAACTGAATGATGTCGCCGTCGTGGAGTCTTTCGCCACGTTCGAAGGCCATCGGGTAGGCTCGCCCGCTGACGCCCACGGCCAGTAGTCGGCTCTTTTGGGCGTTCCATTGGTCGAGTTCGATGTAGTCGATGTCGGCACCGAGGAGCCTGCGCCTCCACTCTTCGGAGGAGGTGTTGCCAAGTATAGTTCTGTATATGTTCACGGTCGAAGATGTTTGTTTGTTGTTGAAAGTGTTGTGCTAACTGAAAAAGTAGAGTTGTGCCAAAGAAATTTTCTCGGCGGGGGTGAGGTTGATGAGCTTGCCGTCCACCGACACCTGGAAACTCTCGGGGTTGACCTCGATGGTGGGGGTTGCGCTGTTGAGAATCATCTGTTCCTTGGTGAGGGTGCGACAACCCTTAACGGCAACCACCTGACGCTTCAAGCCCAGTCGCTCGGCAATACCTCGGTCGAGTGCTGCCTGCGACACAAAGGTCATGCAGGTCTGTTGGAGGGCGCTGCCGTATGCTCCGAACATGGGCCTGAAAATCATAGGCTGAGGGGTGGGTAACGAGGAGTTGGGGTCGCCCATGTTGGCCCACGAAATCATACCGCCCTTGATGACCATCTTGGGCTTGGCACCAAACATCGCGGGCTCCCACAACACAAGATCTGCCACCTTGCCAACCTCCACCGAGCCCACCTGCGAGTCGATACCATAGGTAATGGCGGGGTTGATTGTAACCTTGGCCACATAGCGCAGCACACGGAAATTGTCGTTGTTGGGGCTATCCTCGGGGAGCTTTCCCACCCTCGACTTCATGTAGCAAGCCGTCTGTATGGCACGCATAAAACTCTCGCCCACACGACCCATAGCCTGCGAGTCGGACGAAATCATCGAGAGTACGCCCATGTCGTGCAGGTAGTTCTCGGCGGCCTGCGTCTCGGGCCTCACACGGCTCTCGGCGAAGGCAACATCTGAGGGGATCTTGGGGTTGAGGTTGTGGCACACCATAATCATGTCGAAGAGCTCCGTCTGGGAGTTGATACCATAGGGGAGCGTGGGATTGGTGGAGGAGGGGAGCACGTTGGGCATCGAGGCCACCTTGATGAGGTCGGGAGCGTGTCCACCACCTGCACCCTCGGTGTGGTAGGTGTGAATGGCACGTCCGTCGATGGCGGCGATGGTGTCCTCCACATAACCGCCCTCGTTGAGGGTGTCGGTGTGGATGGCAATCTGCACATCATACTTGTCGGCCACGGCGAGGGCTGTGCGGATGGCCTGAGGGGTACTTCCCCAGTCCTCGTGGATTTTCAGACCCATAGCACCCTCTTTGATCTGCTCGGCGAGGGTGGCCTTGCCAGAGGAGTTACCCTTGCCGAGATAGCCGATGTTGATTGGGAGTCCCTCGGCCGATTGGAGCATACGGTGGATGTTCCACGTACCGCTCGTGATGGTCGTACCATTGGTGCCGTCGGTGGGGCCGATACCGCCACCAATGAGGGTTGTGATACCGCCCGAGAGGGCTGCCTCCACCTGCTGGGGCGAGATTACGTGGACGTGGCCGTCGATACCGCCCGCGGTGAGGATGAGGTGCTCGCCACTGATTGCGTCGGTGGAGGGACCCGTGGCCATACCTCGGCTCACGCCCTCCATAATGTTGGGGTTGCCCGCCTTACCGATGCCTGCGATGCGACCATCCTTGATACCCACGTCGGCCTTGATGACGCCCTGCATGGGGTCTACGATGGTCACATTGGTGATAACCACGTCGAGGGAGCCCTGCTCGCTGGTGGTTCCGTTGTCGATACCCATACCATCACGCAGGGTCTTACCACCGCCATAAACCACCTCGTCGCCATAGGTGCGGAGGTCTTTTTCGATTTCGATGAAGAGGTCTGTGTTGGCGAGCCTGATGCGGTCGCCCACGGTTGGACCAAAAAGGTCGTTGTACTGCTGTCTGCTTATTTTTGCCATAATTGTGTCTGCTCTTTACTGAAAATAAAGGTGATTACTCCTCAAATTTGTAGCCTGCGGCTTTGGCTCGTGCCACCGAGGAGCAGTGGCGAGGCAGGTAGGAGGGCTCGTCCTCGGTGCCGGCGTAGCCGTTAGTGAGGCCGCCGAAGCCCACAATGCGCCTGCGACCGGCGTAGGCCACAAGCTCCACCTGACGAGCGTCGCCCGGCTCGAAACGTATGGCCGTGGTGGCGGGGATGTTTAGGTGGTAACCGAACGCCTTGGAGCGGTCGAAGGAGAGGTAGCGGTTGACCTCAAAGAAGTGGAAGTGGGAGCCAACCTGAATGGGCCTGTCGCCCGTGTTGTGCACCTCGATGGTGACGGTCGAACGCCCCACGTTATACTCAATATCCCCGGCTGCGAGGATGGTGCCACCAACGGGAACGCTATTCTTGTCGGTGGCGGGTGTTGTTGCTTTCTGTGCCATAATTGGTGTCTATTTTATGGGGTTGTGGATGCTCACAAGGCGACTGCCGTCGGTGAATACGGCCTCCACTTGCAGGAGCCCAATCATATCGGCTACACCCTCCATTACGTCGGCTTTGGTGAGTGCTTCGGCCGCACTTTTCATCACATCCTCTACTGTTTTACCCTCCCTTGCCTCTTCGAGTGCCACGGAGGTGATGTAGGCCACTGCCTCGGGATAGTTGAGCAGCAGGCCCTTCGATTTGCGTCTTTCGGCGATGAGCCCCAAGCATAATAGCGTGAGTTTGTCTTGCTCTTTTGGTGTTAAGTGCATAATTTTACCCTATCTTTGTGTGTCGATTCGGACGAGTGGAAACGCTGAATAGGAGTGCAAACCTTGTGCCGAACTTCGGCACGCAAATTGAACGGGGAAACTCGGAATGGTAAATTGAAACTTTAGGATGCGCCTTCGGGCGCGGAGTGTGAGATTATGATCAAAGCAATGTTGATTGCAGGCTGTGGTGGCTTCATCGGTACCTGCCTGCGCTTCCTGACGGGCAAACTGTGTGCCCATTTGAGCCACGGAGCATTTCCGTGGGGCACCTTTGTGGTGAATGTAGTGGGTAGTTTCATCATCGGCTTGTTGTTTGGATTGGCCGAAGAGAAAGGTCTTCTGTCTTCGCAGATGAGCCTGCTGTTGATTACGGGCTTCTGCGGTGGCTTCACCACCTTCTCGACCTTTGCCGACGATATGTATCTAATGTTGGGACGCAACCAGTGGGCACTCTTCTGTGCCTATGTTGTGGGTAGCCTTGTGCTGGGCCTCGTTATGGTGTGGCTCGGTCGAAAACTGATGGCCTAACGGTGTGTGAAGAGAAAAAAAGAAAAGGCTGCTCCGTCACGGGGCAGCCTTTTGAATGTTGTAAGTGGGGATGTTATTTCACTGCGATGCAGTCAATCTCTACGAGCGCACCTTTGGGTA
>JAFYRC010000264.1 GCA_017547065.1 Tidjanibacter sp. | reverse complement strand
TGAAGTATAACGCAACAGTCGCCCGCTATATGCGTTTTTTTAGAAGCCTTTGCCGATACCGATAAAGTCCTCAGCCTTCAAAGCTGCACCGCCAATCAGACCACCGTCAACGTTGGCCTTTGCAAAGATCTCCTGGGCGTTGCTGGGTTTGCACGAGCCACCATAGAGAATGGGGGTTGCTTCAGCAGCTGCGCCAAACTTCTCGGCCAACACCTGGCGGATGTAGGCGTGAATCTCCTCAGCCTGCTCGGCGGTAGCGGTCTTGCCGGTACCGATAGCCCACACGGGCTCGTAGGCAATTACGAGGTCGGCGAACTGCTCCTCGGTGAGGTTGAATACGACCTCCTCAATCTGAGCCTTAACAACCTCGAAGTGGCGCTCAGCCTCACGCTCCTCCAAGCGCTCGCCCACGCAGTAGATGGGTTTCAGGCCATTTGCGTAAGCCTGTGCCATCTTCTTATTGAGGGTCTCGCTGGTCTCGCCGTAGTACTCCCTGCGCTCGCTGTGACCGAGGATAACATACTCGATACCGAGCGAAGCGAGCATTGCTGCGCTAACCTCACCGGTGTAGGCACCCTTAGCCTCTGCTGCGCAGTTCTGTGCGCCAACAGCCACGCGGCTACCCTGTGCAGCCTCAGCTACCTGCGAGAGGTGAGTGAAGGGAGGGCACACGATGAAGTTTACGCACTCGCAAACCTCTGCGCTCTGTGCAATTACATTCTTTACTAACTCCAAACCTTCTGCGGGGGTGGTGTTCATCTTCCAGTTACCCGCTACAATTTTTTTACGCATAAAAAAAAGTCTACCGTCTACCGTCCATCGTCTACCGTCAATAGTCTTACGGAGATAGACAAATTAAAGTTTATAAAAATACAGTTTAATCTATTATCTATTATTTTGTTTTACCGTCTGTTAAGTATGTTATCAAGCTATGAATGTTTGCGGCTATACGTTCACAATCATTGCGGATAACTGCGACCTTCGAATTGTCAACTTGGAATAAATCTACCATTAAATATAGCATACTCCTAACCTCGCCACAACTACCATTAGCAATGTGTAGGAATTTTACGAAATTGGCATCTGAACCTGACACAGAACCTTCTGCAATGTTGTTCATTACAGAGATTGCAGCACGTCTAATTTGATCCTTAAAGGACCAATCCGAGATTGCATTAGTTAGAGAATAGACCTCTCTAACCATCTTGTGCGCATCTTGCCACACCCGTAAATCTTCAAACCTTTTCACCTTTTGCTAACAATTTGTCGGTTGACGGTTGACTGTCGACGGTCGACAATTAAACCGTTGGTTCAACCCACTGTTTAACCTCATCGGCGGTGGGATTTTTGAGGCCGAGTTTGTTCTTTTTGTTGAAGCCACAGAGGTCGTTGAAGAGCTTGCCGGCGGAGAGTTTCTGCAACATCTCAACCTTCAAGAAGCCCATTTTCTGCAACACGGGAATCCACTCTGCGGGGATACCCTTCTCGATGTATTTCTCATCCGCGTCCTTCTGCGAACCCTTCTCGGGTTTCATCTGGGGGAAGAGGAGTACGTCCTGGATGGTCTGCTGGCCGGTCATGAACATGGTGAGGCGGTCGATGCCGATACCCATACCCGAGCAGGTGGGCATACCATACTCCAATGCCCTCACGAAGTCCATATCGATAAACATAGCCTCGTCGTCGCCCTTCTCCGAAAGACGCAACTGCTCCTGGAAGCGCTCGTACTGGTCGATGGG
>JAFYRC010000263.1 GCA_017547065.1 Tidjanibacter sp. | reverse complement strand
CCTCATATTCGAATTGCTCCTCATAGGTTGTGAATACCTTACCCGAAAGACTGTCGGGCGGAATCAAACCTCCGCGCACATTGTGCCTTACTCGTTCGTGAGGCTTGAAATATGGGAGGTCTTCTTCTCGCAGAGGACGAGGGCCAACAAACGACATGTCGCCTATAAAAATCGACCACAATTCGGGAAGTTCATCCAACGACAAAGATCTTATCAATGCTCCTGCTCGAGTAAGACGCTCCTCCTCCGACAACAGATTACCATCCTCATCTCGCTTATTGGTCATTGAACGAAACTTGTAGATACTGAAAATCTTCTCGTCTTTTCCAATACGCCTTTGCGAAAAGAGAATGGGGCTACCCATCGAAACTCTCACAACCACTGCCAATATCACATACACCGGCAGCAGGAAAAGCATCAATATAGCAGAAAATACAACGTCAAAGAAACGCTTAAAGAAATGCCTGTACATTACTAAATTTCTCTTCTAAAAACACACTCAAATGCCTCGGCGTAGTTACATCCCGCCTGTGCGCCACGGTATGCAGCAAGCCCCTTTATGGCCTCCTCGCTACGAGGGTGTGGATAGGGACGCATCACACCGCGATAAGTTGCCAATGCTGCCAACTTAACATCCACAGCCTCGGGGCCGATTTCGACAAACAAGTTGGGAGTAAATCGGTTCATCGCACTATTTAAGGACCACTCTGTCGAGGAGAGCACCTCCATATACCACACCTCTTTCAAGGGTTTCACCTCCGTCCTTCGTTGGAATAGCCTAACGGCAGCCTGACACGCCAAGGAGGTGTGCAGGTGGTCATTGTTAGTATCCGAGGGGTGATGGGTAACAATCACGTCTGGCTCCGACTTTATGATTGCTTGTTCTATGAACTGCACCAATTTGAGATGAGGCACCGAGTTCATCTCCACGTTGGGGAAGTCGCCAACATATTTATTTGTCACACCAAGCATCTCGGTGCTGGCATCCATATCGGCTTCCAACTCATTATCCTCCGGCCTAAATGCGCGAGCCTTGGCCTGGGCACACATGATGCAAATGTCGCACTTGTGTCCCTCTTTCGACAACTTGTAGATACTACCTCCGGCTCCCAGAACTTCATCATCCGGATGAGCCAATACAAACAAATAATTCATACTCTTACTTCCTCCAAACCATTTTGTTGACTACGCCGGTGTAGGACTGGATGAGTTTTACAACCTTGGTCGACACATTCTCGTCCACATAGTTGGGCACGGGGATGCCATTGTCGCCCTCGGCAACCATCTCCACTGCCGTATCCACCGCCTGCAAGAGCGACTTCTCGTCGATACCCGCCAAGATAAAACAGCCCTTATCCAATGCCTCGGGGCGTTCGGTCGAAGTGCGAATGCACACTGCGGGGAACGAGTGACCAACGCTCGTAAAGAACGAACTCTCCTCGGGCAGGGTACCACTATCACTCACCACCGCAAAGGCATTCATCTGCAAGCAATTGTAGTCGTGGAATCCCAGGGGCTCGTGCTGGATCACTCTGGGATCCAGGACAAATCCACTCGCAGCCAATCGGTTACGCGAACGGGGGTGGCACGAGTAGAGAATGGGCATATCATACTTTTCGGCCATCTTGTTGATTGCCGTGAAGAGCGACGTAAAGTTCTTCTCGGTATCGATATTCTCCTCTCTGTGGGCCGACAGCAAGATGTAGCGCCCCTTCTCCAAGCCGAGTCGGGCGTGAATGTCGCTGGCCTCAATGTCTGCCAGGTTCTCGTGCAACACCTCAGCCATAGGCGAGCCGGTAACATAGGTGCGCTCCTTCGCCACGCTACTTGCATTCAGATAGCGACGTGCGTGCTCCGAGTAGCAGAGGTTCACGTCGGAGATGATATCCACAATCCTACGGTTGGTCTCCTCGGGTAGGCATTCGTCGAAACAACGATTGCCGGCCTCCATGTGGAAGATGGGAATGTGGAGCCTCTTGGCACCGATTACCGAGAGGCACGAGTTGGTGTCGCCGAGCACGAGCACTGCGTCGGGCTTGGTCTGCACCATAAGTTTGTAGGAGGCGTTGATGATGTTACCCATCGTTGCGCCCAAATCGTCGCCCACAGCGTCCATATAGACCTCGGGGTCTTTGAGTTTGAGGTCACGGAAAAATACGCCGTTGAGGTTGTAATCGTAGTTCTGACCTGTGTGCGCCAAGATGCAGTCGAAGTACTTGCGGCACTTGTTGATCACGGCTGCAAGGCGGATAATCTCGGGCCTTGTACCCACAATTATGAGCAGTTTG
>JAFYRC010000262.1 GCA_017547065.1 Tidjanibacter sp. | reverse complement strand
TAATTATAGCTCCTTATTTCTCGGGGAACGAAACGTGGAGTTTAACCTCATCGCCAGCCTCAAAGTTACCGTAGAAACCAACAACGTGATATCCCTCAAGCTCACCGGTCAAAGGCTCTACAAAGGCCCACATTTTGGGATCAGTGTTGGTATTAACAACCATCTGATCGCCATTCAGGTAGCAGTTTTTGGTGGTAAGTTTAACACGCCTACTGGTACCATCAGGCAAGGTAAGTTTTACGTTGGTATTCATATTCTGGACAACGATCTCTTTAGGAATAACACACTGCCAACGGTAGGTGCAATCCTTCAATACGTCAAATTTCTCCCACACGCTCAAAATACCATCTGCGCTAAACTGGAAGTCACGCTCCACTCCGCGAGTGGTGTCGTCAATGCGAGATACATACATGTCGGCGTTGTTGCTATTCACGCTACCAAGCTCCCAACGAGTGTAGTTCTTTCCATTCTCACCCCAAGGGCTATCCTGCCATGTGGTGTTGAGAAGGGTAATACCATCCGTATCGGCAGTTACAGGAGTTGTTGCACCAACCTCCTGGAAGTTAGACACGCTGTGAGCCAGATTGCTGTAAGCCCATGCAGCGCTCCACCTTGGCGAGTTGGCGGCATAGTTGTGGTAGTCACTACCGGCTACCTCTGCGTAGGCTGCCTCCGATACTGCGCCGAGGTCGGTTACAAGGCGTACACCTTTGTAGTCATAAACGAACGAGCCATTGTCCTGATGAGCATTATAGCCATTCGACTTACCACCCTTCACGGCATAGTAGGAGTTAACGCCCTCCTTGGTGGAGAACACAGCAACCATTGCCATACCATCATTTACCTCACCATTGTTGTCGCAATACCAGTAGTGAAGTGCGGGAGCTGTAGGGATTTTGGTAGCCTGCGAGGGATCCATCAGAGCAAAGATTGCGGGCAACATACGATACTCGCTGAAACGCTCCTTGTAGGAAACGGCATTATTGTAAAGAGCCTTCTCAACGTGGAGGTATTTGGCATCTTTCTCCTTGCGCGCAAAGAACCAGTTTGCCAACTTGGGCTCGGCCTTCTCTTGTGCGTTACCGTAGTTGAATACGTTGTTTGAAGTACCAACCATAAAAAGAGCCCACTCACCACTCTTCACAAAGGCCTCACTTGTAGCATACAAGCCACCGTCGTTGCCAAAGATGGCTTCCAGAGCGGTAATCAACATAGCCTCATAGGTGGTTGCGTGTGCCCAAAGATCATAGCCTTCGAGGTAGGCACCTGCGTGGCCATAGGGGGCAAAACCACCTTTCTTGTTTGCGGCAACAGCATCATCCAACAACTTTGCAGCCTCTACCTTGGTACCGTTGTCATAGATAGCCATTGCAGCCAAACCAGCCGCAGCATTGCAAATTGCATTGTTTGAGTTCTCTGCCTCGGTTACGAGAGTTTTGGCATGTGTTTTCAGAGCGTTCAACGCAGCCTCACGAGTGCCCTCGCCAAGCGATGCATAGAGCCAGTCGTAACCCAAAGCCACAGCAGTGGTAAGCTCAGCTACGTCAATAACGTAGTTCTCTTTATTCCAATCAGTCCAGCCACACACTGCCAAGATATCCTTCTCTGCCTGAGCCAAATACTCTGCTTTACCCGTAGTGCGGTAGCCATAGGAGAGGAAGAAAATGCGCTCAAAAGCCTTCTCTGCCACGGTAGTCAGACGCTTATTTACGAGCTCATTAGCCAAATCGCCTTCGGTGAGAATCTCATCACAGCGTGTAGAGATGGTTGTGTTGAAGAATTTAGCCACAGCATTACTGCTCAGAGCGCCCGATTTGAGCGATGCCAATGCCGCATCGTTAATCAACAAACGAGGGTGAGCTGCTGCATCAAGTTTTGCATAGTCAAACGCACCGGTAGGAGTACCCTCCTGAGGGCCTGAGGGGGTGTCTGGATTGGGATTTTCCGGATTGGGATTTTCCACCTCGGGGCCTTCGGGTTCCACTGGTTCAGGTTCGTTACAAGCAAACATCGTGAATGCTGCGAGCATTGCTAATGCATAGATTTTTAAGTTTTTCATAACTATTTTTGTTTTTAGTTTTTCAATTCACATTTTAGATTAGTTTTCTCCCTCTACAAGGTTTCCCAACCTTCGTAAACCTGATAGTCGTCCACACCCGTAAGACTAGAAGCGATTCCTCCTTCCACCTCAACGTCCACGACCTCAATTAAGGGAATCTGATATGGTTTTGTTTTCATTGTGTTGTATGTTTTCATAATTATATCGGGGCTAACAATGCACCTCTACCTCCTTGGTAACCAACATGTAGCACTCTCAATTAAATTGGGAGTGCTACACTCCAACCAATCAACTATCTTATGAAAAAGTATAAATGCTTTATATTCAACCCCAAGAGTTTAGTACATATTCTTTGAGAATATTACCGACACATTCATCGTTTCCTCCGGAGCAAGTTGCAACTCGTAGGCGACAATTTCAATACCCGTGTTAGGCTCGTCCCAACTATTGGGGCCTTTGGCAGGATATGTCATCAGAGTGAGTTTCTTGGAGGGGTCAAGAGTGCCTTTGTCGTGGTTGATCACAAAAGTCAT
The DNA here is from genome assembly GCA_017547065.1 of Tidjanibacter sp. Taxonomy (GTDB): domain Bacteria; phylum Bacteroidota; class Bacteroidia; order Bacteroidales; family Rikenellaceae; genus Tidjanibacter. The sequence continues at coordinate 3,623 of JAFYRC010000262.1, read as the reverse complement.
GTAGAGAGTCTGTCCCCCTTGTTCGAGCTTAACGTGAGTGTCATCCACGATAGTAACCGTCGATGGTGTAACCATGGTCCAGCGCACTACAGGACTTTTACCTGGGCATGCAGTCATCCAGTCCGTAATCATCATATCCTCATTGTTGTTGATAAACTCTGCCACACGTGTGGGAGAATCATACTGAGGGAAGTTGTTGTGAGCCGCAACATCGTGGTCGCTACCATTGAAGTTGTAGCCATACATGGAAAATTGACCGCCAAGTTTGCCGGGATTTTCATCAAACCACGTTGGTGAGATAAAGGCCTTGCTGGTGGAATTGTGCTTGGTGCCGTTGATGGTCACAACATTGTGTCCGAAGTTGTTCAAGCGGAACACATCCCACCTTTTGGAGTTTTTACCATAGTCCCACAGCTGGCCTCCGATGGCGGTATTGGTGTCGCTATAAGTAGGCCTACCGAGATCCATTGCCCACCTTACGCCATAGGCATCATACACAAAGCTACCTCCATCCAAGTGAGCGTGTGTGCGATTGCTACGACCGCCCACAATACCAAGGAACTTGTCACTCTCCGACATGGTCCAATCGGTGTGAATGAGCACTTGTGGAACACCCGTATTATTGTCGCCATCGGGCGCCCACCAGAGTTGTTTGGTGGGTTTTGCGGGCTCACCCTCAATGTGATCAAAGTTCATCATTGCAAACAGAGCCACAATCAAGCGATACTCATCGAGCTCCTCACAATACTTACGCTCCTTGATGAGCATCTTCTCCACATAAAGGAGCGAAGGATCGTTCTGCTTACGAGCAAAGTACCACATGGGGAACTTACCCATCCACTCCTCGTCGGCATCGGCATAGTTGAACGCCTTACGCGAAGGACCAAGCATGTGGAGCATCCACTCGGCGGTCTTCTGGAAGCCCTTACTATGCGAATAGAGGCCGGCAGCATCATCGCCAAAGATTTTCTCCAAAGCACACATCATCACAACCTGATAGGTGGTTCCGTAGCCCCAATAGAGGTAACCCTCATTGTAGGCTCCGCTGTCTCCGTATGCTGTGTAGCCATACTGCTTGTTACTTGCCAAACTCTGCTCAATCATCTCCACTGCACGAGCCTTGTCTTTCTCATACATCGCAAGGGCGGAGATGATCATGCCTCCATTGCAGACCTGATTCCAGTTGGCCTTGTTTTTGAGAAACGACTGACCTTTGGTGCGACTAAATGCATAGTCCTCAATCTTACGTCGTGCAAGTTCTCGAGTGGCAGGTTTGAGGTCGTTGTAGAGCCAGTCCAAACCAATAGCCACACCTGTTGCCATTTCGGCAACGTCAAGGAAATGGTCATGGTGCCAATCGGAAAATTCGCAAACGTTGTTAATAAGCCTTTCAGCCTTTGCCAAATAGGGATACTGTCCGGTCATGCGGTAGGCGTAGGCAAGTTGAGTAATTCGAGTGAGGGCATTACGCGACACGCCCAAAATACTACCACCCGAAAGCGTGTATTTCAGGTCGGTATAACCAATATACTTATCGCAGTTTTCAAGTATGGTTTGGTGGATATACTTGGTAAACTCCGTGCTCAATATCTTGGTTTTCAACTCCTTCCAATCGTTCTCATTGTAGAGAATTCGAGGGTGTGGAGCTGCATCAAGCTTGGAGTAGTCCAATGAGCCGGTAGGGGTGGCCGAAGTATCATCCGGAGTCTCCACACCTGTTGTACCGCCATTCTGATTACCCGAGTTGTTATTACCCGTATTGGGTTTAACCGGGGTTGGAACATCAGGCACCGGCTCTTGGCATCCGCATAGAGATGCCACAAGCAATATAGAAAAAGCCAATAAAATAAACCTTTTCATTCGTTTCTTTCTGTTTGGTTATTATTTCTTAAGTTTAAGATAAACCTTAACCTCAACCTCCTGACCTGCATTCAACTGATAATCAAATGCAATACGCTGGGTGTTGGGGTTGGCATAGTCAAAGCTATTGGGCGACACATTATCCCACACGTGCAAATTGACCTTCACGGGCGACTCTACCTTCACTTCCATTCTCTTACCTTTCGATGTAAGAGCGAAGCTATTCTCACCAACGATTTCAGCCTCCGCGGGGGTGCACATTGTCCAACGAATGGTTTGTGGCTGTGTGCCACACACAACCTTGTCGGTAACTACCAATGTACGATCATCATGCAACACCACACTCCTTTTTGCAGCATCCACTGCTTCACCGAGCACGGCAGTCAGATCTACCTCTGCACCTTTGCGACGCTTCGTATTCCAAGTGCGAGTAATCACAGCCTTGCCATCAACCATGTGGTTGGCACCATCGAGTGTCAGGGTATTATGAGCCTCGGGGCCAAGGCGATAGACGTCCCAACGCTGGGAATTTTGTGTCATGTTCCACAAATCCACGCCCTCCTTCTCAAGGCTGTAATACTGTTGCATACCAAGGTCCATGGCCCATCTCACGCCCTTATTCTCATACACGAAAGAACCTGCATCCATGTGAGAATGAGAGAAACTTGCAAGACCTCCCTTAATGCCCAAATAGGTATCCTCCGAACTCTCCCAACCACTACGATAGATGAACAACGGATTGATACCGTCGCTAATCCACACATTCTCTTTGGGAGCGGCAATCTCTTTCAGATTAACCCTCGAAGCATAGATAAGCAAACATGGCAGGTGTCGCTCCTCGTTATACTCGCCAAAATCAGTGTTTGCATCTTTCAAATAATCCATTTCAAGCCACATCAACGAAGGGTCATTGGTTTTGTAGGCAAACCAAGGCATCATAATGTTGCTATAAGCCTGGGGGTTAGCATCCGAGAAGCAAAAACAATCGCCACTGGGTGCTGTCATAAACTGCACAAAACGTGCAGAACGCAACAATCCTGCGGCCTCGGAGAGTCCACAGGAATGACCAAATACAGTTTCTAATGCATCATTGAGAAGCACTTGGTAGGAGGTGCCATAGGTCCAATACTGGAAACCTTCGGGATATGCTCCGTGTGGAGCATAATTGGCCAATGCTAAATTTATCGATCCCAAAGCCTTGTCCACAATGGTCTTTGCCAACTCCGGGCACTCCTCTGCAACGGCTAGTGCGGCACAAACCAAACCGCCATTGCACACCTGATTCCAGTTGGTTTTCGAACGATAGAATTTGGCCTTCTTGGTCTGTGCCATATCAAAGGCCTTTTCCGTAAGCCCCTGACGGATTAGGGCCTTACTCTCCTCCGAAAGCACATCGTAGAGCCAGTCATAGCCAATAGCCAAGCCGAAAGCCATCTCGCCCACGTCGAGGAAATGATCCGGATTCCAATCCGTGAAGCTACAAGCAGCCAACATCTCCTGTTCTGCACGACGAGCATACTCAACATTACCCGTCATACGATAGGCGTATGATAGGTAGAGGGTACGCTTGAGGACTGTGCGCGACACATCCAACAAGCGTTTACCTGTCATGATCCTCTTCGAGAGGGGCTGACTAAGAGTGTAATCGCTGTATTTGATAATACGCTGATGTATGCCATCCATCTCCGGATGTGTGGCGATAAGGTTTCTGACCTCCTCCTCGCCACCCTCGTGCCAGATAAGACGAGGGTGGGAAGGAAGGT
>JAFYRC010000261.1 GCA_017547065.1 Tidjanibacter sp. | reverse complement strand
GTAAACCTCTACACGGATGTTATGAGGGAGCGATTTTTGGACACTTTTGAGGTAAATATTGCGTTGAGTAAGGGTGTGGAGTCGAAGAAGGTTATCCCCTGCGCCTTGCAGGTGTTGGTGGAAAACGCCTTCAAGCACAACTCCGTGGGCCCCACCAATAAGCTCATCATCAACATCCATGACGAGGGCGACAATATTGTGGTTAGCAACAACATACACCTCAAAAACACCCCGGCCGACTCCATGGGCGTGGGCCTCAAAAACCTGCGCGAACAATACAATGTGTTGGCTGGCAAGAACATTGAAATCATAAATGACAACATAAACTTCACCGTGAAAATTCCATTGCTATGAGAGTGTTGATTATAGAAGACGAGATCCCCTCGCAAATTAACCTAAAACGGGCTCTTTCGAAGATTGCACCCGACCTGACCGTTGTTGGTTGCATCGGCTCGGTAGCCAAAGCTGTGGCTTGGTTTGAGGCAAACCCCAAGGGTGCCGACCTGGTGTTTATGGACGTGCAACTCTCCGACGGCCTCTGCTTCGACATCTTCAAACAGACCAACGTGTGTGGCAGGGTGGTAATCACCACTGCCTATGATAGTTATGCACTCGACGCCTTCAAGGTGCACTCGGTAGACTACCTCCTCAAACCCCTCGATAGCGACGAATTGCGTTGCGCCGTGGAGCACTGCCGTTCGCTCGGCGTGGGCCCCAAAGCCACCTTCGACTACTCCAAGCTGGCAGAGATGTTCCCTCCTGCCCCCAGGTCGCAATACAAAGACCGCTTTGTTGTTAAGATGGGCGACAAGATTATCCTCATCAAAACCAGCGATATATCTTTCTTCTACTCCGAGAATAAAACTTCTCACATTGTAACCACCGAGGGACGCGAGTATGTGATTGACGACTCGCTCGATATGGTGGAGAATAAAATCAACCCAGAGGAGTTCTTCCGTATCGGACGCTCGTTTATTGTGGCTCTCGGCTCCATACAGCTCGTGAGCAAACACTTTGGCTCGCGCCTGAAAGTGCAACTCAAAGGCAACAAGAGGGACGATTTGTTTGTGTCACGCTCGCGTACCAACGAGTTTTTGGATTGGCTCGGAGGCGAGTAGAACATTGAAAAATGGTTTGTGATGGGTGGATGCGCACAATGGCTCGTCCACCCTATCAAGCCATTTGTCGTACAAAAACCCCACCTCGTCCAGATGGGTTTGTGTCGTTTGAGAAAAAACCACTACCTTGCGTGGTACACGCAAAACAAACGCAATGACCAAATACAAAATCAATATGAAAAAACCTTTTGTCCTCGCCATTGCGGCCGGACTCCTTACAGTTATGTCTTGTAACAATCAGAACAATGTGACCGTTGGCGACTTCGCCTCCTACCCCGCCTACACCAAAGGCGACCTCGGCCTGACCTACACTCCCCAGGCTTCCACCATCAAACTTTGGGCCCCCTCGGCCGACTGTGTACAGCTCAACGTCTATGACCAGGGCTCCGAGAGCGAGGCTATCGAAACCATCCAGATGGAGCGTGGCGCAAAGGGTACTTGGAGCGCAACCCTCAAAGGCGACCGCAAAGGTCAGTTCTACACCTTCCAGGTGACCACCGAGGGTAAAACCCTCAGCGAGACTCCCGGTGTGTGGAACAAGGCTGTGGGCGTAAACGGCCTCCGCGCCGCCATCATCGACCTGGCCGACACCAACCCCGAGGGCTGGGCTGAGGACAAGCACGTTGAGGTGAAGAACTACACCGACATCGTAATCTATGAGATGCACCACCGCGACTTCTCCATCAGCGACAACAGCGGCATTACCAACAAAGGTAAGTTCCTGGCACTGACCGAGAAAGGCACCCTCACTCCCGAGGGTCTTGCCAGCGGTATCGACCACCTCAAAGAGCTTGGTATCACCCACGTTCACATCCTCCCCTCCTACGACTACGGCTCGATTGACGAGGCCCACTTGGAGCAGGGTAACTACAACTGGGGCTACGATCCCAAGAACTACAACGTGCCCGAGGGTGGCTACTCAACCAACCCCTTCGCTCCCGAGGTGCGTATCCGTGAGATGAAACAGATGGTACAGGCTCTGCACGAGGCCGGTATTGGCGTGATTATGGACGTGGTGTACAACCACACCTTCGTGAACGACGAGTCGAACTTCTCGCTCACCGTTCCCGGCTACTACTACCGCCAGACCGAGGAGGGCGACTACTCGAATGCTTCGGGTTGCGGTAACGAGACCGCATCGGAGCGCCCCATGGTACGCCACTACATCGTGGAGTCGGTGAAATACTGGGCCAACGAGTTCCACATCGACGGTTTCAGGTTTGACCTCATGGCCATCCACGACATCGAAACCATGAATACCGTACGCCAGGAGCTCGATAAGATCAACCCCGGCATCTTCGTCTACGGCGAGGGTTGGATGGCAAGCAGCACTCCCCTGCCCGCCGAGCAGCAGGCTTCGAAACACAATGGTATGAAGTTCCCCCGCATTGCTGTGTTTAGTGATGATATTCGCGACGGCCTCCGTGGCGAGTGGATGAGCGCCGGCGAGGGCGGTTTTGCAACCGGCAAGGTTACCCAGCGCCAGAAGGAGAGCATCAAGTTTGGCGTTGTTGGCGCAACCCAGCACCCCCAGGTTGACTACTCAAAGGTGAACTACTCGGGTGCACCCTACGCAAACAACCCCGTGGAGGTTATCAACTACGTTTCGTGCCACGACGACGAGTGCCTTAGGGACAAGATTGACATGGTTGCCAAAGATGCGACTCCCGCACAGCGCAAGCGTATGGACCTCTTGGCACAGACCATTGTGATGACTTCGCAGGGCGTGCCCTTCATCTTCTGTGGCGAGGAGCTCTACCGCACCAAACAGCACATCCGCAACACCTATAACCTCCCCGATGAGATCAACCGCATCGATTGGAGCCACAAGGCTAAGTATGCCGACGTGTTTGCCTACTATAAGGGCTTGATTCAGATGCGCCGCCAACACCCAGCCTTCCGTATGGCCACCACCGAGCAGGTTGTAGAGAACCTCCACTTTGTGGATTCGCCCGAGGGCACCGTGGTTTACACCCTGAATGGCGCAGCCGTGGGCGACGAGTGGAGCGAGGTTTATGTTGTACTGAACGGTAACCGCGGTGGCGTGAATGTACAGCTTCCAGTGGGCGAGTGGAATATCGTGTGCGAGGATGGCAAAATGCAGCTCGACGAGCCCCGTGCCTTTGGTGGTGGCGAGTTCTGGGTACACGGCACCTCGGCCCTTATCGCCTTCCGCAAGTAGGTTCAAATCCCCGTATACAAATAAACCACAAGGGCGTGGTGTCAATCTGGTCACCACAACAACAAGGCAAAGACCTTCAATCGAGAGATTGAGGGTCTTTTTGTTTTTTGGATTTTATGGCAAAACAGAGTCTATTTGTCCGCTTTTTGTGTGCACTTCTCGCACACTTTTCGGAAAAAATACTATTTTTGTGAAGATAAATAGTAGAATCACACGAAAGAACTCAGAATAGGATGACACTTATTAAATCAATTTCCGGAATCCGTGGCACCATTGGTGGCACCCAGGGAGATAACCTCACCCCCATCGACATTGTTAAGTTTGTGACTGCCTATGTTCGCCTCATTGGCGAGCAGCACCCCGGCGAGAAGCTCAAAATTGTTGTGGGTCGTGATGCAAGGCTCTCCGGCGAGATGGTTGAGAACATTGTTGTCGGCACTCTGCTCGGCTGTGGTGTGGACGTTGTGGCGCTCGGATTGTGCACCACTCCTGGTACGGAGTTGGCCGTAACAAGCCGTGGGGCCCATGGCGGTATTATCCTCACCGCATCCCACAACCCCAAGCAGTGGAACGCCCTCAAATTGCTCGGTTCGGCCGGCGAATTCCTCTCCGATGCAGAGGGTAAAAGGGTACTTGCCTATGCTGAGGATGCTTCGTGGAACTTCCCCGAGATTGACCACATTGGCCACATTGTGGAGCGTGTGGACTTCAACCGTGAGCACATCGAGAGTGTGTTGGCCCTTCCCGCTGTGGACGTAGAGGCCATCAAGGCCAAACGTTTTAAGGTGGTTGTGGACGCCGTAAACTCGGTGGGCGGTACTGTTATTCCCGACCTGCTCGAGGAACTTGGCGCAGAGGTCATCCGACTCAACTGCGAGCCTACGGGTAACTTTGCCCACAACCCCGAGCCTATCCCTGCCAACCTTACGGAGATTTGCAGTGTGGTGGCCAGGGAACACGCCGACCTCGGTGTGGTTGTTGACCCCGACGTGGATCGCTTGGCTCTGGTGTGTGAGGATGGCGAAATGTTTGGCGAGGAATACACTCTTGTGGCTTGTGCCGACTATATCCTCTCGTTGCAGGGCGGTGGCAACACCGTGTCAAACCTCTCGTCGAGTCGAGCACTACGTGATGTTACCGAGCAGCACGGAGGCTCCTATGCAGCCGCAGCCGTGGGCGAGGTAAATGTGGTGGCCAAGATGAAAGAGGTTGGCGCTGTGATTGGTGGCGAGGGTAACGGTGGTGTTATCTATCCCGAGTCCCACTATGGCCGTGACGCCCTCGTGGGTGTGGCCCTCTTCCTCTCGCTGTTGGCCCACAAAGGTTGCCGCATGAGCGAGCTAAAGGCTTCCTACCCCCAGTATCACATCTCGAAAAACAAGATTCAGCTCACCCCCGAGATTGACGTCGACAAGGTGCTCGCCATTATGTTCAATCGCTACACAGACTACAATGTGACCGATATCGACGGCGTGAAGATCGACTTCCCCACCGAGTGGGTACACCTCCGCAAGAGCAACACCGAGCCCATCATCCGCATCTACTCCGAGAGCCGTGATGAGGATTCGGCCGAGCGCTTGGCTCGTGGTATTATGAACGAGATTGGCGAGATTGTCAAGGGCAACTAACCCATTCAATTTCTCCACCCCTAACCCGAACAACTAATAAAAAAAGACCGACTATGATAACCTTCCTTGTGTGCCTTGTGCTGCTTGTGGTGGCATATTTCACCTATGGCCGCGTGCTGTGTAAAGTGGCAGGAATTCGCAACACCACGGACGTTCCCTCCAAAACGATGTACGACGGAGTGGACTACCTCCCGTTGCCCCGCTGGAAAACATTTCTTATTCAGTTGCTCAACATTGCGGGCCTTGGTCCCATCTTTGGCGCACTGCTTGGCGCAGCCTACGGCCCCGTAGCCTTCGTGTGGATCACACTAGGTGGCATCTTCTTTGGTGCAATGCACGACCTTCTATCGGGCGTTATTTCGCTCCGTAACGGCGGTTTGAGCTTGCCCGAGATTGTGGGCAAGTACCTTGGTGGCGGCACAAAGGTTGTGATGCGCTACTTCTCGGTATTTCTGATGATTTTGGTGGGCTCG
>JAFYRC010000260.1 GCA_017547065.1 Tidjanibacter sp. | reverse complement strand
GGGTCGTCGTGAACCAGCTGATTGAATTCCAAAATACCCTTTGTTTGGCGGTCGGAGTTCTTCACAACATCGGCCGTAACCTTGCCATACCACAATATGTTGTCGGCCAGAATGTAGCTTCCCGGGTGGACGTGTCCGCCGTCGAGCAGCATACGGAAATAGTCGGGGTACTCCCTCTTGTCGCCATCAATAAAGACCAAGTCGTAACACTCCCCCAACCTTGGCACCACATCCAGGGCTGCTCCGATGTGTCGGCGAACTTTGTGCCCGTGGGGCGAGCGGGTGAAAAACTCGCTCTGGATACTCTCCAATTCATCCTCAATCTCGATGGTGTCAATCACTCCGTCCTCGGGCATACCGGCCGCAAAACAAAGGGTCGCGTAGCCCGTAAAGGTACCTATTTCAAGCACCTTACGTGGGGAGATCATCTTTGTGAGCAGTTCCAAAAACTTGCCCTGAACGTGGCCCGACACCATTTTGTGTTGCACCACACGCAGATTGCTCTCCGAGTCGAGCTCGGTCAGCAGAGGATCCTCGGGTGAGGATAGGTTGCGGATATATCTTTCAAGTTCTTCGTTCATATCTTCACATTATTCTATTTATAGGTATGTCAACGACGAGAGGTTGCCCAGAATCTCTTCTGCTACCTCCCTAATTTCCTCGGCCGTGATAGCCTCCACGCGGGCGTGAATCTCTCCAAGAGTGTCCACCGACCCGAATGCCAAGAAACTCTTACCCACGCCAAGCATATAAGCCTCGCTATTTTCGGCCGAGATGGTAAACTGACCAATGAATTGTTTTTTTGTCAGCGCAAGCCTACGGGGCGTAAGGGGCACCTCGATTAGTTTTTTGAGTTCTGCACGCACAACCTCCCTACATCTCTCCAAGTTCTCCTTGTCGCACGAGAAGAAGATGGTGAAAATACCAGTGTCGGAAAGTGGTGTATAGAGTGCTTCGGTGCAGTAAGTGAGCGCATTGCGTTCACGTAGTGCTACATTAAGTAACGACGCAGCCGTGGGTCCACCGAGCATATTGGTCAACAAAATGAGGGGTACCCTCTTGGGGTCGTCGAGCGCATAGGCCCTGCATCCCATCACCGAGCGCACTTGGTGTGTACCCTTGTCAACTATCTCTTTATCAAAGTGTGCGACCTCCTTGGGGGCAACTCGTTGGGTACTTTTCGCCGTGGCGGGTTCTGAACCAAAACGGCGCTCTACCTCCCTCACAAATTGGGCCTCGCTGATGGGGCCACACACCGCAAAGACCATACGGTCGGTGGTGTAGTTACGCTCCACAAAGGCCGCAATTTTCTTCGACGTGTGGCGCCTTAACGAAGCGCGTGTGCCAAGAATAACGTGGCCCAACTCGGAGCCCTCAAAGAGCAACTCTTCGAACTCATCATAGATGCGCTCGTCGGGTGAGTCCTTGTAGATACCAATTTCGTCGTAGATAACCTTCTTTTCCTTGTCCACCTCCGCCGTGGGAAACGTGGAGTGAAAAATGATATCATTCATCAGTTCTACTGCCTTGCCGAAATCCTTTCGCAACACAGTGGCGTGTACAACTGTTTCCTCCTTGGTAGTAAAGGCATTGAGCTCGCCACCGAGGTTTTCCAGGCGGCAATTCACCTGCCATGCCTTACGCTTGGTTGTGCCCTTAAAGAGGGTGTGTTCGAGCAGGTGGGCCATACCGAACTCATCTTCTCGTTCGTCACGACTACCCACCCCAATGGTCATCGAGCAATAGCACACAGCACTCGTCGGCACACGTTTGAGAATGCATCTCAATCCATTGTCGAGAGTGTGTACAAAAAATCTTTCTTTCGTTTTTGTCGCCCTACCGCTCATATATTACTCTTTGTCTTTCAATTCGTTATGCGCCCTAAGGAAACGGCCAGTATAGCTCTCCTCGCACGCCATAAGATCCTCTGGTTTACCCTCAAATACCACATTTCCACCTCCATCGCCCGCCTCCGGACCGAGGTCAATCACCCAGTCGGCGCACTTGATAACGTCGAGGTTGTGCTCAATCACCACAATGGTGTGACCACGTTTTAGTAGGGCGTCAAAGGCACCCAGCAGTTTGCTGATATCGTGGAAATGAAG
>JAFYRC010000259.1 GCA_017547065.1 Tidjanibacter sp. | reverse complement strand
TTGTGGCCAAAAAAACAACACGGCCGCCCTGTGGGCATCAAGGCTGAATGAATTGTTGTGCAACTGCCCTGCGGCAGCACCTGGGATGGACAAGCGAAGCGCAGTCAATCCCATATCGAGGTGTTGACGGCGAGGGGCTTTTTTGTTTTGGAGATGTGGCTCTCTTTTGTTGTGCAACTGCCCTGCGGGTGCCTCCGGGCACTCCGAGTGTAGACTTTGCTCTACAAGAGAATGGAAACACGGAGCGAAGCGCAGTCAATCCCATACCGAGGTGTTGACGGTGAGGGACATTTTTTATTGGGGGATGGTTGAATAGAGTGGGGCTGGCGTGAAAAAAATAGTTGTGCCAAATGCCCAGTTTGTGCAGATTTTTGTATATTTGTAGTTAACAAACGAAAAACTTAATAAAACATAAAAACCAAAAGAGTCTATGAAACTGAAAATTCGTCTGATTATTATGAACTTCCTGCAATATGCAGTGTGGGGAGCCTACCTGACAAGTATGGGACGCTACCTCGCATCGGCAGGTATGGCAGAGAACATCGGTTGGTTCTACGCTATGCAGGGTGTTGTTTCGATCTTTATGCCCGCATTGGCAGGTATTGTGGCCGACCGCTGGATGCCCGCACAGAAGGTGTTGAGCCTCTGCCATGGTTTGGCAGGTGTAGCAATGTTGGCCGCAGGTGCTTATGGTCTTTCGACCGCCACTCCCGACTTCGCAACCCTCTTTACCCTCTACTCGTTTAGTGTGGCCTTCTTCATGCCCACCATCGCTCTGTCCAACTCGGTGGCCTACTCGGCCCTCGATGGTGCAGGTATGGACACCGTGAAGGAGTTCCCTCCCATTCGTGTGTTCGGTACTGTGGGCTTCATCTGCGCAATGCTTCTTACCGATGCGCTCGGCTTCCAGGATAACCCCAAGCAGCTCGTATTCTCGGGCGTGCTCGGCTTGGTATTCTGCCTCTACGCTCTCACCCTGCCCAACTGCGCAGTGAACAAGAGCGCCGAGAAGAAGAGCCTTGCAGACGCTCTCGGCCTGAAAGCCTTTGCACTCTTCAAACAGAAAAAGATGGCCATTTTCTTCATCTTCTCGATGTTGCTGGGTGTGTCGTTGCAGATTACAAATGGTTTTGCTAACCCCTTCTTGGGTAGCTTTGGCGCCATTGAGGAGTATGCCAACACCTTTGGTGTACAGCACTCCAATATGCTCATTTCGCTCTCGCAGGTGAGCGAAACCCTCTGCATTCTTTTGATCCCTGTTTGCTTGCGCAAGTTTGGTATCAAGAATGTTATGCTGATGGCTATGTTTGCTTGGGTGCTCCGCTTCGGTCTGTTTGGTGCAGGTAACCCCGGTGGCGGTGTGTGGATGTTCGTTCTCTCGATGATTGTCTATGGCGTTGCTTTCGACTTCTTCAACATCAGCGGTTCGCTCTATGTTGACCAGGAGACCGAGCCCTCGATTCGTTCGAGCGCGCAGGGCGTGTTTATGATGATGACCAATGGTATTGGAGCCACTGTGGGTACCCTCTCGGCACAGGCTGTTGTGAACGCTTGCGTTAACTCCAAACCCCTCGCCGAGCAGGCAGTAGGTTGGAGCACCGCATGGTATGTGTTCGCAGGTTATGCACTTGTTGTGGCAATCCTCTTTGCACTTATTTTCAAGTACAAACACGAGCCCAATAAGGCCTAAACGTGCGGCTTGATGATTGATATAAGGGCGGAAACCTTTCGGGGTGACCGCCCTTTTTGTTGTTTGCTAACTCGCTTGTTTATGTGCAAAATTCCTTGTTAATGTGCTATTTAGGAACAGTTGTAGAGGAAATGTTAAGTTTTTGTTAGACACATATTAAGTAATTGTTAATTAAGAAACAAAGGGTTTGGCGGTCTGAAATGTTGGGTTATATTTGTAGCGTGAAATTAACAAATGCTATATAATAAGTAATGTTATCAATTTACACTTTCATTGTCGTAGTGTTGCTTCTCTTGGCAATCGGAGGCCTCTATGTGGGTGTCTCCAACGACGCAGTAAACTTCCTTAATTCGGCTCTTGGCTCAAAGGCAGCCCCCAAGAAGGTTATCCTTGCGGTGGCCTCGGTGGGTATTGTTATCGGTGCGCTCACGTCGAGTGGTATGATGGAAGTTGCCCGTAGCGGTGTCTACTACCCCGAGTTTTTCACCTTCCATGAGGTGATGATGCTCTTTACGGGTGTGATGTTCGCAAACGTTATTCTCCTTGATGTGTTCAACTCGCTGGGTCTGCCCACGTCGACTACCGTAGCCCTCGTGTTCGGTCTGCTCGGCTCGGCAATCGCTGTGTCCATCTTCAAGGAGCCCGTGTTGAGTGCCGATGGTACTCCTGAGACGCTCATCAACTCGGGTAAGGCGCTGGCAATGATTGCCGCAATCCTTTTGTCGGTTGTGCTGGCATTCATCACAGGTACGGTGCTGATGTTCCTGAGCCGACTGCTCTTCACCTTCCGCTACCACAAACAGTTGCGCCGCTTTGGTGCTCTGTGGTGCGGTGTGGCATTCACCATCATCGCCTACTTTGCCCTCATTAAGGGTTTGAAGTCATCAGGCTTGGCAACCGACCTTGTGGCCTACATCCACGACCACACGGCTATCTGCCTCCTGATTGTCTTTGCAGTAAGCTCGCTTCTGATGTTTGTGTTGCAGAAACTCAAAGTGAATATCCTCAAAATCACTATTCTTGCAGGTACATTCTCGCTGGCGTTGGCATTTGCAGGTAACGACCTTGTGAACTTCATTGGTGTGCCCCTCGCAGGCTTGGATTCGTGGAAAATCGTTAGGGAGACCGGCGATCCCGATATGCTTATGGGTGCGTTGAACAACCCCGTGAAGGCCGATACAATCTTCCTCATCATCGCAGGTGCAATTATGATTGTTACCTTGTGGAGTTCGAAGAAGACCCAGAATGTGAGTGACACCGAGCTCAGCCTCTCCTCCTCGCAGGACGACGGCGCAGAGAAATTCGGCTCGTCGGCATTCTCGAGGGCTATTGTGAGGGTGGCTGTAACTTGCAGCCGTTGGTTTGAGGACCACACTCCCAAGAGTTGGCAGAATGCCGTGGCTCGCCGCTTTGAGGCTCCTGCAGCTTCCGAACTCGCCTCCGACCATGGCCAGTATGACCTCATCCGTGCAGCCGTAAACCTCACTGCAGGTTCGATGCTGATTATCATCGGTACCTCGTTGCAGTTGCCCCTTTCGACCACCTACGTTACCTTTATGGTGGCAATGGGTTCGTCGTTGGCCGACAAGGCTTGGGGTCGTGAGAGCGCTGTGTACCGTATTACGGGTGTGATCACCGTGGTGGCAGGTTGGTTTGTTACCGGTTTGGCTGCTTTTGTGCTCTCGATTGTCATCACTCTGTTGCTCTTGTGGGGTGGCGTTGTGGCAATTGTGGTTCTTTCCATCCTCTGTGTATACATGATGCTTCCCAAGAAGAGCAAGAAGAAAGAGGAGGAGAAGGAGAGCGTGAAGGTTGCTTTCTCCGACGATCAGGACGAGGCTCTGGGTACACTCATTCTTGGTGTGTGCCAGACTATGCAGACCACAACCGACATCTATGCTCAGACCATCGATGCAACCCTTAAAGAGGATCGCAAGGCACTCCGCTCGTTGGTGCGCCAGAGCAACGACCTCTTCTATGCAGCTCGCGAGAGGAAGTATGCAATGTTGCCCACTCTGCACAAGTTCCACGAGGAGAACTACATCGACACCGGTCACTACTATGTGCAGGTTGTTGACTACATCAGCGAGATGTGTAAGGCACTTGTCCACATCACACGTCCCTGCTATGAGCACATCGACAACAACCACCGTGGTATGAGCGAGGAGCAGGTGGAGGATCTCACCACCATCAACAACTCCGTATCGGAGCTCTACTCCCGCATCAACGATATGTTGCAGGCTAACGATTTCGCCAATATTGACCTCGTGCTGGCAATGCGTGACGAGCTCTTCGACCTGATTGCTCAGGCCATCAAGAACCAGTTGCGTCGTATCCAGAACAACTCGACTTCGACCAAGGCAAGTATGCTCTACTTGACCATCCTTAACGAAACGAAGACGATGGTACTCCAGAGCCGCAACCTCTTGAAGTCGCAGAAGTACTTCGTGGAGGCACAGAAGACCGAGGCTCGATAGAGTAGGAATGGCGTAGTACGCGCGCGTACGATATATATATGTGTGAAGAAATCCGCACCACAATTTGTGGTGCGGATTTCTTTTTGTTAACCGAAGGCCATTCAGTCAATCTTCACCACGTTGCCCTTGGGGTTGAAGGTGAGCTCGGTGCCGTCCGAGAGTTCCACCTCGTGGCCCTCACCCTCCTGCTCGATGCTCATAATCACTACGTTGGGGTACTGCTCCCAGACGTAGGTGGTGATGTACTCGGGAATGATCTCTACAGGGATCGAGTCGTTGCGGAGCTTGATTTTGGTCCACTGGCCCTTGGAGTTGAAGTTGATCTTGCTACCGTCGGTGAAGAGCACGTTGTAGGTGTGCTCGCCGTGGTTGTGGCGGTGCATGCGAATCTTCTTCACCTGGTCCTTGGCGAAGTACTCCTTGATGAACTCCTGGGCAGGCTGTGGGAGTTGCTTGGTGGTGATCTCGGCAGCCACCACACCCAACACTACCGCAAGGGTTGCGAGGGCTGCTAACATGATTTTTTTCATAGCGTGTTGTTTTGTTGGTTAATAATTAAATTAGACAATACACCTCCCACTCCTTCAAGAATGGTGCAAAACTGCTCTTGCTGGGGTGGAAAAAATAAAATCATGTGACGACAACTATGGCACGGAGTTTGCCACTATAATTGGCGTAGTTGAATACTACAAGGTTTCTTCATTTATTTAAGTTTGGGTTAGTAGTTTTGAGAGGGTAGCCGTTGTGAAACGCCTACCTTTTTTTGTTTTACATTATCACGCCACAGAGTAGCTGTGGGAATACCATATCACAAACAAAGGGCAAGCCGCATTGGCTTGCCCTTTGTTTGTGTATGTTCGCTGAGTCTACTTCTCGGTCCAGCAGCCGACAATCTCGCCCACGAAAACGTGGTGGAAGTCGCCGTTGGGGTAAACCGTGTCGCGCAAGGCCTCAATCACAAAGTCCTCCGCTTTGAAGGTACCGTCGAAGAGTTTGCGGCACTCCATAACGAGTGTGGCCTCCTCAAAGGTGGGGTTGCCCAACTCCGTAAAGCAGGGTGTGAGACCCGACTCAGCCACCTTGTCGCCGTCACGTCCGGAGCGTGAGCCGAGCAGTTGGAGTGCGGGGCGCTGCTCCTCACCGAAGAAGGAGAGGGTAAAGTGGCTCTTGCGCTGCACAAAGCCCAAGGTGTGGCGCTGGGGGCGGATGAAAACATAGACCACAGGTTTGTTCCACAGCACACCGAAGCCTCCCCAGCTGGCGGTCATGGTGTTGAAGCTCTCCTCGCTACCGGCGGTGATGAGCGTCCACCTATCACCAATCAGGCGAAAGGGATTTTCGGTCAGCTCCTTGGGGTCTATTGCAACAAGTTTTTCGTTCATTGCCATTTGTGTGTTTTGCTTGTGGGTGGGCAATTACTGTGCCAACACTTTGGCGATGAACTTCCTCACGGGAGCGTCGGCGATACCGGGAGCGTGACCGTCCTCGGGCCAGAAGATTACCAACTGACCGGGTTTGAGGGTAACGTAGGTGTCGGGTTTGTCGTCCGAGAAGATAACGTCCTTCACCTCGTTGTACTCGGTAGTCCAGTGCTCAATCTCCTCCAGGGGTTTCCAACCCATGGTCTCCTGACCTTCGAGAATCACCTGCACGTCGATATATTTGCGGTGAGCCTCCAAGGGCATCTCATCAATGGTACCCACCTTGGGGCAAGCGTTGTTGATGAAGAGGGTGTCGCCCAGGATGTCGTAGCGACCCAGGGGCAGCTCTGCCATATTGTGGGTGTCAAGATACTCGAAGAGGGTCTTGAAAAGGGGGTTGAGTTTCTCCAACTCTTTGCGGTTGTTCAAATTCGAAAGTACCATAGTGCTTGTTGTATTATAAGTTAATAGTATTTTTGCTATTTGCTGTTGTCTTTTTTCGGACACAGAGTGTCCGACTCATTAGACGTTTGACGTTAGTCGTTGGACCTGATGTATTCGTGAATGGCTTTGGCGGCCTTACGTCCTGCGCCCATTGCGAGAATTACGGTGGCTGCGCCGGTCACAGCGTCGCCTCCTGCAAATACACCTTCCCTGGTGGTTGCGCCCTCTTCGGTTGCAACAAGGCAGCCCCTGCGGTTGCACTCCAAGCCGTTGGTGGTGGATGCAATCAGCGGGTTAGGCGAGGTGCCCAGAGCCATAATCACGGTGTCGCACTCCAGCTCAAACTCCGAGCCTTCGACAACCACGGGTGAACGCCTTCCGCTCTCGTCGGGCTCGCCCAGCTCCATACGCACACATTTGAGGGCCCTCACCCAGCCGTTCTCGTCGCCCACTACGGCCACGGGGTTGGTGAGCATTGCAAACTGCACGCCCTCCTCTTTGGCGTGGTGTACCTCCTCTACACGTGCGGGAAGCTCAGCCTCCGAACGACGGTAGATGATGTAGGCCTCGGCTCCGAGCCTCTTGGCCGACCTCACGGCGTCCATGGCCACGTTACCACCGCCCACTACGGCCACCTTCTCGCCCCTACGTACGGGGGTGTCGAACTTCTCGGGGGCGTAGGCACCCATAAGGTTGATGCGGGTGAGGAACTCGTTGGCCGAGAACACACCATTGAGGTTCTCGCCCTCAATGCCCATAAACTTGGGCAGACCTGCACCCGAGCCCACAAACACAGCGTCGAAGCCCTCCTCGTCAAGCAGGGAGTCAATAGTCACGGTGCGGCCCACGATGGTGTTCTTCTCAAACTTCACACCCAGGCGCTCCACCTTGGCAATCTCCCTCTCCACGATGCGCTCCTTGGGTAGGCGAAATTCGGGAATACCGTAGCTCAACACACCACCCAGGCGGTGGAGTGCCTCAAATACGGTAACCTCATAGCCCCACTTGGCCAGGTCGGCGGCGCAGGCAAGTCCCGCAGGACCACTACCCACAACGGCCACCTTCTTACCATTGGGCTCAATCTCCACCTTCTCGGTGGAGCCATTCTCCAACTGCCAGTCGCCCACAAACCTCTCGAGCTTACCGATAGCCACGGGCTCATTCTTGATACCAACGATGCACGAGCCCTCGCACTGGCACTCCTGGGGGCATACTCTACCGCAAATCGAAGGCAGCAGTGAGTCCTCGGCGATGATGTTTGCAGCCATTGCAAGGTCGCCCTCGGCGATGGCGGCGATGAAGTTGGGAATCTGAACGCCCACGGGACAAGCCTTCACACAGCGTGGGTTGCGGCAGTGCAGACAGCGACTTGCCTCCCTCTGGGCCTCCTCGAGGTTGAAACCATAGCAAACCTCTTCGAAGTTTGCTGCCCTGGTGGCGGGTTCCTGCTCCCTTACGGGAGTGCGTGATATGATGTTTGCCATATATCTCTTATGCTTTGTTTTTCGTTGCTACTTATCCAATCCGATGCGACACTTGTGGTCTTTGTAGCGCTCCAAGCGGCGCTGTTCTTCGCTACGGTACTGACCACTACGGCGCATAGCCTCGTCGAAGTCCACCTCGTGGGCGTCGAATTCGGGGCCGTCTACGCAAGTGAATTTGGTCTTACCTCCCACGCTCACCCTGCACGCGCCACACATACCCGTGCCGTCAACCATCAGCGAGTTGAGCGATGCGATGGTGGGGATACCGAGTTTCTTGGTGGTGAGGGCTACAAATTTCATCATAATCATCGGGCCGATGGTGATGACCGTATCGTAGTGTTTGCCCTGCACATTTACGAGATCCTCCAAGCAGGCCGTAACCATGCCCTTGAAGCCCTCCGAGCCGTCGTCGGTGGCGATGTAGAGGTTGGAGGCAACCTCACGCATCTCGTCGGTGAGAATGAGGAGGTCTTTGGTCTTGGCACCAATAATCACATCGGCCTCCACGCCGTGCTCGTGCAACCACTTAACCTGGGGGTAAACAGGGGCAGTACCCACACCGCCCGCAATGAAGAGCAGTTTTTTATTCCTAAGTTCGTCGATGTTCTCCTCCACGAAGTCGGATGGACGTCCGAGGGGACCTGCAAAGTCCTCAATATAATCGCCCTCGGCAATCTCACACAATTTCAGGGTCGACACGCCAAGGGTCTGCACAACAATCTGCACGCTTCCGCGCTCGATGTCGAAGTCGGAGATGGTCAGCGGAATGCGCTCACCCTCCTTGGTTGCCCTAATGATTACGAATTGTCCGGGGTGTGCCGACTTAGCAACCCTGGGTGCGTGGATATCCATCAGGTAGATATTCTCCGCGAGTTTCTCTTTTCGTAAAATCTGATACATAATATCTCTGTTTTCGGTTTCTCATTTTCAGTTTTTGACCGTTGCCCCCACTCGCAACTCCCTTGCAGGACGCTGGGGATCGTTCAGCACAATCATTCCACCGCCGAAGATGGTGTCGAAACTGCCCGCGGGCACATCAAAGGTGATATCTACCAGTACCGTTTGCCCCGGAGCAATCTCAGTACCCTCGACTAGGGAGATGGTTGTGCCCTCACGGGGCGTTACGTTCCTTACTACAAGTGGTGCGCGTCCCTCGTTGTGAATCTTCACCGTGCAACGTTGGGTGCTCGGGGCCTTCACTTCACCGAAGTCGTGCCACGAAGGTGACACCACCGCTTGGGGTTTGGCCGTGGCGTTCTTGTCGAAATTATCTACCCCAATGGCGGTGCAGACAATTTGTTCCTTGCTTCTTGTGCCGTCAATCACCACCCACACCTTGTCGCGCAACAATCCGTAGCGGGTGCTCTCGGAGGGTAGGAGGTAAGTGGCTGTGGCCAGCGCAACCTCTCCCGGAGCGAGTGTGTCGGGCAGGAAGAGCTCCAACATACCGCTGTTTTCTTCCCACTCGGGCTCCAACTTCACACCCTTGTCGGAGGTGTTTACCAGGGCAATGGTCATACTCCTACTACCGCCCTGCGCTACATTACCGAAGGCCTTATAGGTGGCGTCGGCCCTCACCCCTGCGCCCAGCGCTTGGGGGTAGATGACCTCAGTGGAGCGCTTGCGCGCCTTCACCACGCCTTTGATGCGTAGTTCGGTACGTCCGTTTCCGCTGTCATATACAAGTGTTATGCGCTTGTCGAACCTTCCGGGGTTATCCTCGGGGTCGAAGGTGACGGTAAACTCACCCTTTTCGCCCGTTTTGAGGGGCCTTCGTGAGTAGTTGCCTGTGGTGCAACCGCACGAAGAATAGACTCTCTCGATGGAGATGGGGTGGTCGGAGGTGTTGGTGTAGGTGAAGGTGTGGCTCACCTTGCCGGCACTCTCCTCGATGCGTCCGAAATCCCACTCCACACGCTCAAAGAGGAGCGTGGAGGTTGGGCCAACTTCCTGCGCCGCTATCGACAATCCCCACACGAGGGTCACAATCACGAGAATTACTCTTCGCATAACACACAAAGGTATCTATTTTAGGTGAGAATCCCCACAAAATAGGGGGTAAACTTTACGT
>JAFYRC010000258.1 GCA_017547065.1 Tidjanibacter sp. | reverse complement strand
TCCTCGGTGCAGAGGTTGCCGATCGAACCCTCGTGGGTGTGGTGCACCTCGCGCGTGGGCTGGTATTCGCCACGCTGCACCTGCATACCCACCTCGCGGTAGGCCTCGCGGAACGGAACACCCGACAGGGCGAGGCGGTTGACATCCTCGACCGTGAAGAGGTAGTCGTACTTCGCATCGTCGAGAATCTGCTCGTTGATGGTCAGGTTGGCGAGCATGAAGTCAGCCATTTGCAGGGTGCGAATCAGTTCGGTTGTGGCCGGGAAGAGGATATCCTTCAGGAGCTGCATCTCGCGGTGGTAACCCACGGGGAGGTTGGTCAGCAGCAGCGCCATCTCGTTGGGGAGTGCCTGCAGACGGTTGCAACGGCCACGCATGATCTCGAAGACATCGGGATTCTTCTTGTGGGGCATGATCGACGAGCCGGTCGTGAGGTTGTCGGGCAACTTCACGAAGCCGAAATTCTGGCTCATGAAGAGGCACAGATCCATCGCCATGCGGCCTACGGTGGCGGCGATGGCGGCGATGGCATTGGCGGCGGCACGCTCGCTCTTGCCGCGGCTCATCTGTGCGGCCACGACATTGTAGTGCAGCGTCTCGAAGCCCATCAGGCGGGTCGTCATCGTGCGGTCGAGCGGGAACGACGAGCCGTAACCGGCGGCCGAGCCGAGCGGATTCTGGTTGGCGATGTCGTAGGCGGCAACCAAGAGGCGCATATCGTCGATGAGCGTCTCGGCATAGGCGCCAAACCAGAGGCCAAACGACGACGGCATGGCGATTTGCAGGTGGGTGTAGCCCGGCATCAGCACCTCTTTGTGCTGCTCGGAGCGGGCCTGCAGGCGCTCAAAGAGGGCGAAGACCTCCCCGGCGATGTGCTTCAACTCCTCGCGCAGGAAGAGTTTCAGGTCGACCAGCACTTGGTCGTTGCGGGAGCGTCCCGAGTGGATCTTCTTACCCACGTCGCCAAGTCGGCGGGTGAGCATCAACTCCACCTGCGAGTGAACATCCTCCACGCCCTCCTCAATCACGAAGTCACCCCTCTTGGCCTCCTCCAACAATTCTGCCAGGGCACCAAGGAGCACCTCCAACTCACTCTTTTCGAGCAGTCCGATTGTTTCGAGCATCTTGATGTGGGCCATCGAGCCCTCGATGTCATACTGCGCCAAGCGAAGGTCCAGCAGGCGGTCGTTGCCTACGGTGTACTCCTCAATGGCCTTGTCGGGCTCAAAACCTTTGTTCCAAAGTTTCATACCTAAATATTATAGTCTATTGCAAAGTTCCTCTAAAAGTTTGTCGTAGATGGCAATGCCCTCCTCTATTTCCGACGTGAGGACAAACTCGTCGGCCGTGTGGGAACGCGACGACTCGCCAACACCCATCTTCAAGGCGGGCAGGCCCTGCATCACGGCACGGTCCGATGTGGTGGGCGACACGAATGTTTCCCTACCAATGGCCACAGCCGAAGCTACCAAGGGGTGCGAGGGCGAAATGGACGAGGCCCTCACGCGTGTTGAGCGTGGCACAGCCTCACACTCCACCACCGACTGCAAGAGTTCGACCACCTGCTCGTTGGTGTAGGCATCCGTTGTGCGCACATCAACCACAAAGCGGCACTCGTCGGGCACCATATTGTGTTGCGTACCCGCAGCAATCTGCGTCACAGTGAGTTTGATATCGCCGAGCACTTCCGAAGTCTTCTCGAAGTGGTAATCACGCAGGCGCTCGATGTCGGCAATGGCCTTGTAGAGCGCATTGTCGCCCTCATTACGGGCGGCGTGTCCGCTCCTACCACGGGCCACACAATCCAGCACCACCAACCCTCTCTCGCCAACGGCTGCCTGCATCGACGTAGGCTCGCCCACAAGCACCATATCCACCCCAATACCCTGCTCGGCAAGGTGGGGAAGGAAGGCTCTCATACCCCTCTCGCCCATGTTTTCTTCCTCGGCAGTGAGGGCCAGCAGAAGGTTGTAGGGCAAGGCCGAGGTATCGGCGTGGTTGCAGAAAGTCACCAGGAGCGACACCAGCGATGCGCCCGCATCGTTGCTACCCAGTCCATAGAGCACTCCATTTTCAAGGGTGGGTTCAAAGGGGTTGCGGGTGTAGTGGGCCGAAGGCCTCACGG
Source organism: Tidjanibacter sp. (assembly GCA_017547065.1). Classification (GTDB taxonomy): domain Bacteria; phylum Bacteroidota; class Bacteroidia; order Bacteroidales; family Rikenellaceae; genus Tidjanibacter. The sequence continues at coordinate 5,199 of JAFYRC010000258.1, read as the reverse complement.
TGTCTTGGTGGGAGTTGAGCATAAGGGTCGGTTTCGTGGCGTCATAGCCCTCCGACAGCGCCCAAACGTTGTTGAAATGACGGCGCACAGCCACACCTCGCCCTTCCAACTCGTGGGTGAGAATCTCTGCCGTGCCCTCCTCACCACCCGAAAGCGAGGGGGTGGCAATAAGCCTTTTCAGGAGGTCCACAGCCTCCGCTGCCGTCATCTGTTTCATATCTCTTTCGTTCTACTCGTTGCGTATTGTTGTACCTGCCTGGGGGTTGGCAACCTCCTCCGAGTGCTTGATCGACACGCTCTCCACCCCACTCTCAATGGCGTAGAAGGCGTTGTCAATCTTGGGAATCATACCCTTGGAAATCACACCCTCGCTACGCAGTGCGGGATAGTCGGCACGGGTAATGAGTCCAATAACAGAGCCCTCATCCTCCACGTCCCTCAACACACCCTGCTTCTCGAAGCAGAAGACAAGGTTGGTGGGGGCAATGGTTGCCGACGCTACGGCCACGGCCGAAGCAACACTATCGGCATTGGAGTTAAGAAGGGTGCCCTTAGCGTCGTGAGTAATGGCACAGAACACGGGGGTAATACCACTCGTGAGCAGAGTATCCAACAGAGTGGTGTTAATCTCCGAGGAGCTGATGTCGCCCACAAAGCCATAGTCGATAGGCTCGGGGTTGCGCCTACGGGCAGGAATCATATTGCCGTCGGCACCCGAGAATCCCAGCGCGTTGCAACCCTGCGCTTGCAGTTTTGCCACGATGCGCTTATTCACAAGGCCTGCATAGACCATCGTAACAACATCGAGCGTTGCCTCGTCGGTCACACGACGGCCCTCAACCATTGTTGTAGGAATCTCCAACTGCTCGGCCAGGCGGGTGGCCAATTTACCGCCACCGTGAATGAGCACCTTGGGCGAAGGCAACTGCGCAAAGTCCCTCACAAAGCGGTCCAAAGCCGCCTCGTTGTCGATGACGTTGCCGCCAATCTTCACCACCGTTATCTTCTCTCCGCCACTCATTACTGCAAACCCTCCAACATTCTCTTCAAAACCACCTGGGCCGAAATCTCACGATTGGCCGCCTCGGGAATCACAAGGCTCGTGGGGGCCTCAATCACCTCGTCCGTAACAATCATATTGCGTCGCACGGGCAAACAGTGCATAAAGAAGGCGTTGTTAGTGAGGGCCATCTTCTCGCTGTCCACAATCCAGTCCATATCGGTGGAGAGCACCTTGCCGTAGTTCTCGCCCTCATAGGCCGACCAGTTTTTGGCATAGACAAAGTCGGCACCCTCGAAGGCCTTGCGCTGGTCATACTCGATGGTGGCACCACGGGTGAACTTCTCGTCGAGTTCATAGCCCTTGGGGTGGGTAATAACCAACTCATAATCGCCCTTGGTCACCCACTCGGCAAAGGAGTTAGCCACAGCTTGTGGGAGAGCCTTGGGGTGAGGTGCCCATGTGAGTACCACCTTTGGACGCTCGGTGCGCTTGTGCTCCTCGATGGTAATCAGGTCGGCAAAACTTTGCAGAGGGTGGCGGGTTGCAGCCTCCATGCTAAACACGGGGCGCCCCGAGTACTTGATGAACTGCTCGATTACCCTCTCCTCGTAGTCCTCGTTGCGATCCTTCAACGACGCAAAGGAGCGCACACCGATGATGTCGCAGTAGGAGCCCATCACGGGAATAGCCTCCAAGAGGTGCTCGGCCTTGTCGCCGTCCATCACCACACCACGCTCGGTTTCGAGCTTCCAAGCGCCCTGATTAACATCCAACACCATCACGTTCATACCGAGGTTCATCGCTGCCTTCTGGGTCGACAGTCTGGTACGAAGCGAAGAGTTAAAGAATATCATTAGAAGGGTTTTATTCTCGCCCAAGTGCTTGTAGGAAAAGCGGTTACGCTTTACTTCGAGGGCCTCCTCAATGGCCTCTTTCAGAGGGCCGATATCCTCCACACAAGTAAACTTTTTCATCCTTATCGTTGGTCTAAATATTATTCGTTAAGAAGTTTTCTGAACGCATCGAGAAACCTATCGGCCTCCTTGCGTGTGATGGTGAGCGCAGGCAGCAGTCGAACGGTCGACGCACCCGCACCACCGGTGAAGATGTGGTACTCCTTCAAGAGCCTCTTGCGCATCTCGGCACCCGAGCCCTCAATCTCCACACCAATCATCAGACCTCGGCCCCTAACCTCCTTCAACTGGGGAATCTTACCCAGCTCTTCAATGAGGTAGGCACCCATCTTGCGGGCATTCTCCACAAGGCCCTCGGCCTCGAAGATGTCCAACACGGCTGTGGCCGCAGCGCAAGCCAGGTGGTTACCTCCAAAGGTTGTACCGAGCATACCTTTTGTGGCCTCAAAGTGGGGCGCAATCAGCACCGCACCCATAGGGAAGCCGTTGGCAATACCCTTTGCGGAGGTGATGATGTCGGGGCGAATGCCGGCATACTGGTGGGCAAAGAAATCGCCCGTACGGCCATAGCCCGACTGAATTTCGTCCAAGATGAGCGACACACCACATTGGCGGGTCAGCTCACGCAACTGTTTCAAGAAATCGTTTTCGGGGCAGTGGATACCTGCAACGCCCTGGATACCCTCAATTAGCACCGCACAGAACTCGCCCGTGCGAAGCCTCTCCTCCACCGCCACGATGTCGTTCAGAGGCACAAACTCCACGTTGGGAGTGCGGTTGAAGGGGGCAACAATTTTGGGGTTGTCCGTAGCGGCCACAGCACCCGAGGTGCGGCCGTGGAAGGCCTTCTCGAAGGCCAACACCTTGGCCTTGCCCGAGTGGAACGAGGCGAGCTTGATGGCGTTCTCGTTGGCCTCGGCACCCGAGTTGCAGAGGAAGAGCGAGTAGTCCTCATAGCCACTAATCCTACCCAACTGCTCGGCAAACCTTTCTTGCAGAGAGTTCTCAACCGAATTGGAGTAGAAGCCCAGCTTGGCAACCTGCTCCGACACGGCCTTCACATAGTGGGGATGAGCGTGGCCCACCGAAATCACGGCGTGGCCACCATAGAGGTCGAGATACTCGGTGCCGTCGGCGGTGTAGACATAGTTACCACTGCCACGCACCGGCTCGATATCATAGAGCGAATATACGTCAAAAAGTTTCATTAGAATGCACTTGGTTTAAGGTGTAGGCCCTCACCCTCGGCAAAGCCACAGATGAGGTTCATGTTCTCCACCGCCTGGCCCGAAGCACCCTTCAAGAGGTTGTCAATGGCCGATACGATGTGCAGTTTCGAACCATATTTTGCCACATACACGAGGGCCTTGTTGGTGTTGACAACCTGTTTGAGGTCGATATTCTTCTCGGCCACAAAGCAGAAGGGCGAGTCGGCATAGAACTCCTTATAGAGCTCCACAGTCTCCTCGGCCGACAGGGGACACTCGGTGTAGACCGAAGCCAAAATACCACGGGCGAAGTCGCCACGCATGGGTACAAAGTTGAGCTCCCACTCGAAGGATGGTTGCAAACCGCGCAGGTTGCGACCAATCTCCAAGAGGTGTTGGTGGGAGAAGGCCTTGTAGGTCGAAATGTTGTCGCTACGCCACGAGAAGTGGGTTGTGGCCGAAGGCTTCACACCCGCACCCGTAGAGCCTGTAATGGCGGTAATGTGCACCTCGTCGCAGAGCAACTGCGCTTTTGCGAGGGGCAGCAGGGCCAGCTGGATAGCCGTAGCAAAGCAACCGGGGTTGGCAATGCGTGTAGCCGAGCAGATTTTCTCCCTCTGCATCTCGGGCAGGCCATACACAAAACCACCGTGCTCGTCACGGAAATCCTGTGCCAAATCCACAATCTTCAATCCCTCGGGAATTGTGTTCTCCGCCATAAACTTCTCGCTCGCACCGTGGGCCGAGCAGAGGAAGAGAACATCAATGGCCTCCAAGTCGTAGGCCTCGGCAAAGCGCAACTCACACTCGCCATACAAGCCCCCGTGAACGTCGCTCACGAGGTTACCTGCATTGCTAGTCGAGTGGATAAACTCAATGGCCACCTGAGGGTGGTTGATGAGCAATCGAACCAGCTCGCCTGCGGTGTAGCCCGCACCTCCTATAATTCCAACCCTTACCACTCTGTCTGTCTTACTTATTATTTGCTTTCTGCTTGTTGTAGTAGATTTTGAGGGGATTTGCCATAATTTTGGTAAAGCCCTTCACATCGTCGGCGCTCCATGCCTTGTTCACCTCGCCATATTCGCCGAAGTCGGTCTTCATCAGGTCGAACGACGACTCCACACCTACGAGGGTGTAGGAGAGAGGACGGAGGGTGATCTCAACCACACCGTTTACGTTCTCCTGTGAGTGATCAAGCATAGCCTCGATGTCGCGCATCACGGGATCGAGATACTGTGCCTCGTGGAGGAACATACCATACCAAGTGGCCACCTGGTCTTTCCAATAGAGCTGCCACTTTGTGAGGGTGTGTTTCTCGAGCATCTTGTGTGCAGCGATGATGAGCATAGGCGCAGCAGCCTCAAAGCCCACACGGCCCTTGATACCGATGATGGTGTCGCCGATGTGCATATCGCGACCAATGCCATATTTCGACGCAATGGCCTCCACGGCACGAATAGCGTCCACCTTGCTCTCAAACTCCTGGCCGTTGACGCTGGCAATCTCGCCCTTCACGAAGCCGATTTTGAGCGACTCCTCGCCCTGGGCGGTTACCTGGCTGGGATAGGCGTGCTCGGGCAAGGTCTGCTCCGAGTGGAGGGTCTCCTTACCGCCGATACTGGTACCCCACAAACCCTTGTTGATTGAGTATTCCAACTTAGTAAAATCTGCCACATAGCCACGCTCCTTGAGGTAGTTGATCTCATACTCACGGGTGAGCACCATGTCACGAGTGGGGGTGATAATCTCAATCTCGGGGGCCATAATCTGGAACGTCAGGTCGAAACGCACCTGGTCGTTACCTGCACCGGTGGAACCGTGAGCCACACAATCGGCGCCCACCTCCTTGGCAAACTGGATGATGGCCATAGCCTGGAAGATACGCTCCGAGGATACCGAAATGGGATAGGTACCATTGCGCAACACGTTGCCGAAGACCATATACTTGATGCTACGCTCGTAGTACTCCTCGGTGATCTCGAGGGTTGCGTGCTGTTTGGAGCCGAGGCGGTAGGCCCTCTCCTCAATCGAGGCCAGCTCCTCGTCCGAGAAGCCACCCGTATTTGCAATG
>JAFYRC010000257.1 GCA_017547065.1 Tidjanibacter sp. | reverse complement strand
TGTAGAGGTTTTTTACCTTGAAAATGTGCAATATTGCGTTTTTGACGTGCAAAATTGCCAAAATAGCTCCCAAATACCCTCTTTAAGAGGGAACTTCAAAATGGGGTAAATGAGTTGATTTTACGTCGTGTTTTGGTTTGCAATTCGTTGATATACAGCGTATTGTATGGGGGGGGGGTAATTTTTAGCCCCCTATTTTAAGACAAAAAAAGAGTGAAATTTTTTTGAAATTTTTTGTAGAGTTTGTTTGGTGTAAAGTTTCGAATTGTTACCTTTGTATGAGTGTCCCCTTCTAAAGAAGGGACCAAAGAGAGAAAAAACAGTAAATGAGCATTCGCAAATTCATAACAACCCTTTTGGCGGTAATTCTTCTGCCGATGGTCTCTTTCGCCCAAAAGACGATTGAGCAATCGGAGAGTGTGAGGATTTACTTCAAGCAGGGCTCCTCCGTGGTTGAGCAAGGCTACATGAACAACGGCGAGGAGTTGGTGCGCTTGGCTGCGCTGCTTGAGGTCTACATGCAGGAGAATGCGATGGACAAAGGTGCTATTAGCATCCAGGCCAGCGCATCGCCCGAGGGTACCACACAAATCAACACCCGCCTCGTTAATGCGCGAGCACAAGCGTTGGTGGATTTGTTGAGCAAGAAGGTGAATGGTAGGATCGGTTATGAAATTAGCTTTGTGGGTATCGACTGGGCTTCGCTTATCGATATGGTGGAGGCCAATGCTAATGTACCCTATCGCGACGAGGTGCTCGATATCTTGAAAAACACCCCCGAAACAATCACCCTTAACGGTAAAACCGTCAACGAGCGCAACAGGAAACTGGAGAACTTGCGTGGCGGTGTGCCCTACCGTTGGTTGTTGAAGAATATCTATCCCAGCCTGCGTTATGCTGCCGTTCGTTCCGATGTGGTCTACACGTTGGAGCTTCGTGTTGTTAACGAGGGCCCCATTGTTGTGGAAGCAGATGGTGGCCAGGGCGAGATTCTTTTCGAGAAGAGCGTTAAGGACAATGTTGCGCCCAAGGTGACCACTGATGCAAAATGGCTCACCAAGGTTGTGGCAACCCCCGAGAAGGTAACCTTTGTGGCGCAGCCCAACACCATTGCGGAGGCTCGTAGCGCCAAGGTTGCTTTGGACTACTACGGCGCCATTCACGAGGTTGTAGTTGAGCAGAAGGCTGCACAGCCCTCAATTACTTTCCCCTCCGGACAGACTGTGGTCGTTAAGGCTCTGGGTGGTGAGAATGTAACCTCCTACGTGACTAACGTACCCAATGCAGAAAAACCCGTTGTGGTATCGGATGCAGAGTGGGTGAAGAACATCACCGTAGAGGATGGTAACATCACCTACACTGTGGAGCCCAATACCATTGCCGAGCCTCGTGCCGCAGCATTGCAGGTGAGCAGCTATGGCAATACCGAGTATGTCATCATACGTCAGCACAAGGCAACCCCCGATATGATTGTCGCTTCGGCCGACGGCTCAGTGGCAAACATTGAGATGCGCGAGTCGGTCATGATCTACTTCCGTCAGGGTTCGGCCGTGATGGATCGTAGCTACATGAACAACGCCGAGAACCTCGACCGCCTGGCAGAGGTTTTGGAGTCCTACATCTTGGACGACGAGAAGGCAAAGGGTAGGGTGCGCATCAATGCCAGCGCATCGCCCGAGGGTTCCAGCAATATCAACACTCGCCTTGTTAATGCCCGTGCAAGGGCAATCTCCGATTGGATTAGTCAGAAATTCAATAAGAGGATTGGTTACGAAATCGACTTCAAAGGTATCGATTGGACTCTCCTGCTTGCACTCGTAGAGGCAGAGGAGGGTGTGCCCTACAAAGACGAGGTTATCAATATCATCAAGAACACTCCCGATCAGGTTGTGCGCAAGGGTGTGGTGATCAATGAGCGCGAGAGGCAGATTGAGAAGCTGCACGGTGGCGAGGCCTACCGTTGGATGTTGACCAATATTTATCCCCGCTTGCGTTATGCAGCCGTGGAGACATACGTCATGTACGCGCGCGAGTTGGACATCACCTCGGATAGCCAGGTGCGCTATCCTGCCGAGGGCGCCGAGGGTGTGATTACCTTTGAGAAGAACGTAAACGATAAGGTTGTTCCCCACGTTCACAACGAGGCATCGTGGATTAAGAACGTGACTCCTTCGACCAATGATGTAACCTACACCGTAGAGCCTAACCTGATCGCCGAGCCTCGATTCTCGGTAATCTCGGTGGAGGCTTATGGTGTGGAGCACAACATTCTGGTTAATCAGGACGCTGCCGAGCCCGCACTCACCATCACCTCCGAGAAGTCGGTGAAGAGTGGTGTTGAGGGTGGAGAGAAGATGGCAACCTACACAACCAACGTTCCCAATAACACTACAAAACCTGTGGTTACCACCGATGCCGACTGGATCTCCGATATCAAGGAAGAGGAGGACGGCACCATCACCTACACCGTTGCACCCAATGAGGTTGCCGAGTCGCGCAAGGCCGTTTTGAAGGTTGAGTGCTTCGGCAAAGAGCAGGAGATTGTTGTTGAGCAGGAGGCTGCCGAGCCCGTGCTGACCATCACCTCCGAGACTCCCGTGAATATGCCCGCCGAGGGTGGCGAGGGCCGAGTTACATACGCGACCAACGTTCCCAACGCTGGTGCAGCCGATGTGACAACCGAGGCAGAGTGGATTGACTCCATCGTAGTGTCGAGTAGGGACATCACCTTCTTGGCCGAGGCCAACAAGTCGCGCGACGCACGCACGGATACTCTCGTGGTGGAGAGCTATGGTAAGAGCGCAGAGGTGGTTGTAAACCAGGAGCCTAGCGCTTGCACCTTCCCCCTCTTTATGTCGGCATCGACAAACCTTCTCTATGACCTTCTGATTACCCCCAATATTGGTGCCGAGATCTACCTCGGTGGTAATTTCAGTTTGGACGCCAACTGGCACTACGCATGGTGGAAGAACGACAACAAGGCATTCTACTGGCGTACCTATGGTGGCGACGCTTCGTTGCGTTGGTGGTTCGGTAAGGAGGCGCAGCTCAAACCTCTGACCGGTCACCACATTGGTGTCTATGGCCAGATGATTACCTACGACTTTGAGTTTGGTAAGGGTGGTGTGCTTGCCGACCGCTGGAGCTGGACGACGG